>NZ_JAWRYN010000364.1:0-298 GCF_046534585.1 Peribacillus sp. SIMBA_075
TATGGACAGTACGGTTTTATTTGCCCTTGGCTTGACGCTTTTCGCGGGGCTTGCGACCGGGATCGGCAGTTTGATCGCATTCTTCGCTTCCCGCACCAATACGAAGTTTCTGTCTGTGTCGCTCGGTTTTTCGGCTGGGGTCATGATCTATGTCTCGATGATCGAAATCTTCTTTAAAGCGAAAGACGCACTGACAGCAGCACAAGGGGAGACGGCTGGCTACTGGCTGACGCTCGCCGGCTTTTTCGGCGGGATGGTATTTATGGCGGTTCTTGACCGTATCCTGCCGCAGATGGGG
>NZ_JAWRYN010000365.1:0-298 GCF_046534585.1 Peribacillus sp. SIMBA_075
GACGAGAGCCGCATCCGCGAGCTGCTGGGCCAGGAAAAAAATACCACAGAAGAAGGCTATCAAGTGCTGGTCGCAGATGTCTTGGCGCTGGACGAGCTTGGCCATGACTCTATCCCGTGCATCGAATTTCAATTATATGACCGGAAACAGGACCTCTTTTACGCCCGGGTCTGGAATACGAGGAGCGGCATGTGGGATGAAGTGCTTCAAAAACAGATCGAGAAGCAGGAATTGCTCGCATGGCGCGAAGCGATGGCGAGCCAAGAATCCCCAACAGAACATGCTTAGGGCTTTGAAT
>NZ_JAWRYN010000366.1:0-298 GCF_046534585.1 Peribacillus sp. SIMBA_075
CTTACACTTTCTACAGGTAGTGAGTTAAGTGAAGGACGTTTCCAACCTGCTTTAGAACAAGGAAACCTTGGTGCGAAACCAAATAAAGTAAAACGTCTTGTTTTAAGTACAGGTAAAATGGCAATTGACTTAGCAGCAGAAATCGAAAGTGGTAAGCATGAGTACAGCCTAGATGAAGTTCATATGGTTCGTATCGAGCAGTTGTACCCATTCCCTGCTGAAAAAGTTCAATCTATTATTAAACGCTTTAAAAACTTAGAAGAAATCATTTGGGTTCAAGAAGAACCTCGTAATATGG
>NZ_JAWRYN010000367.1:0-297 GCF_046534585.1 Peribacillus sp. SIMBA_075
TTCACATTATATAGCGGTGATGACGGTTTAACATTGCCTGTCTTAGGCATTGGCGGTGCAGGGATTGTTTCCGTTGCCTCCCATATCATTGGAAATGAGATGCAGGAAATGATCAACCTTTTTAAAAACGGAAAGATCGAAGCGGCAGCTGCAGCCCATCGCAAACTGCTTCCAATTATGAATGCACTATTTGCTGCCCCAAGCCCATCACCGGTGAAAGCAGCGCTAAATTTGAAAGGAATCAACGTCGGCGGCGTCCGCCTTCCAATGGTTCCACTAACCGCTGAAGAAACAAAC
>NZ_JAWRYN010000368.1:0-297 GCF_046534585.1 Peribacillus sp. SIMBA_075
TGCTTCGCAGCGCGCTCTACTCATCCGGCGTGGACGATGGCTAGGCCAACCTAGCCTCGGTCGGCAAGCAGGTCGGCAACCAGTCTTCATTCGATTCGCGCAACTACGACTACCGCAAGCTGCGCGACCTGATCCGCGCCACCGACGTGTTCGAACTGCGCCAGGACGAGCAGGCCATCTGGGTGCGCGACAAGCCCAGGGCCGGTGCCGCGGCCAAGGCGCCGGCGCCGATCACCCCCGCGTCGACGACCGCGCCGGCCAAGGCGAAGGGCAAGCCGGACAAGCCCAAGGACAAGG
>NZ_JAWRYN010000369.1:0-296 GCF_046534585.1 Peribacillus sp. SIMBA_075
TGTCCCCCTTGAATGCGCTTTAAAACTATTTGAAATCGCTTACAGGAAATAATATAGCACATATACATAAACGTGACAACACATTTCCGACAATTTTTTGTCAAAAATACGAATAGAATTTACAAAATATCGTAATTTGTCGAAACGTATCGATTTTTCTTTATATAAAAGGCATACTACTTATATAGTAAAGTATTTTATTTCCCTTACTTGTGTTTAAAATTCCTTCTATATAAAAAAGAGCTGATACATAATCAGCCCTTTTTCCTTCTATTATTAATGACGCTTCATACGCC
>NZ_JAWRYN010000060.1:0-22253 GCF_046534585.1 Peribacillus sp. SIMBA_075
AAAATATTCACTAATTCAGTCAGTTTTGGTAACTGCTCAACTAAAGTGTTCAAGGATTCCTGAACCTCGGGCTTTAAAAGCTGATCTAGGATATCCAATTGTTCTTGGTTTCCAGAAATATTAAGTGTTTCATGTTCAGGTCTTGAGGCTACATCTACCATATCTAATTCCCCTTTAAACTTAATTATTTTGTTTTATGTGTTTTCCGCCGATACTACTAATCATACGACTCTAATCTCTTAATTTCAAATAAA
Organism: Peribacillus sp. SIMBA_075; assembly: GCF_046534585.1. NCBI lineage: Bacteria > Bacillati > Bacillota > Bacilli > Caryophanales > Bacillaceae > Peribacillus > Peribacillus sp. SIMBA_075. The sequence goes on from NZ_JAWRYN010000060.1 coordinate 255, forward strand.
TTTTTTGTGATAGAAATATAATTTTTTAGTTATAATTAAGAGTTAGTAGGTGGGTTTCTTAATTTATCTTAATATTCTAAAAAAATGTTGAGATTATTGTGGTTATAATACCTTAAATAAAAAAGTTTATTAGAAATGCCCCTTGTCATTAGATTGTCCAATCAATTAATGACATGAACAATCAATATAGACACTTATAATTCTGCCTGTATGTTTGTTTTGTTATAATGTCCATAATCTTTGAATATGCAATGCTTGTATGGTGTCCATGAATATTTTATCTGATTTAGGGTAAATAATATTATCGGAATTGGAGATGATGCCCTTGGTAGAACGCAGGATGTTAAAGATCCGTGGAGAGAATATTGAAATATCTTCTAGGTATAGTGAGAAATATAGTAAATGGAATTGTACTGCTAAACTTCCCAACAGTTCCATAATAGCCTATTGTCGTGATAAAAATAAGCTTCGCGCTGAGACAGTTTCTATGAGCAGATTATTAATTACTTATGATGACTATAAAGTTGTATGAGATGTAGTTGATTTAATCCATAAATAAAAAAAGGCGCACAACCTTGAAGATGATGGTTGGGTGCCTTTTTTTATTGTATCCAAGATGTTGTATCCCTGGTGTGGAAATAAATAATTTACAGAACAGGAATTTGGGGATAGCTTTCGATTAGTCTCGATATCATGCCACCATGCGATACTGCAATTTTGCTGTTACTTCGATCTAAAATATTAAAACATCTATCCTAAATTGATTATTTTATATTACTTTACCCAAAGTTTTAAATAACCATCAATTTTGATAACTTAAACTCAAATCTCATTTAATTATAATAGCCCAAGTGTATAGTATGAAATATTTATCCTTTTCCTTGTTATTGTATACTTGTATTTATATACAAACCTCTTCTATTTTTCCCTTTTGGGACATAAGCTTTCAAATCACCATTTTGCCTTCTACCCTTTTTTTGCGAATTTTTAGTGAAGGGAAAATCCCTTTTTTTTAAGCTATTTTCTTAAGTGGAGATGATTGCAACAAAATTGTCGAAAAATATATCAGAAAATACTGAAAAGGAAAGTAAATTTATGTTAATGTATTTAAAAAGTGTCATTTTTTTAGTCCTGAGGAATAATTTGTTTTTCAGGAATCTCCATTGAAAAAATCGTTTAGATTGTAATGGAGTCAAAGTTCCATTTGGCTAAGGAAATATAAAGGAAAACCTTGCCTTTTTATTACAGCAATCAGCAAGTGAATAAGGCTTACAGAATAAGATCATCTGGTGGTGAATTGATTTTGTATGTTGCTACAATAATCTGAAATGGAGTTGGTAGAATGGTGAATATTACTGGATATGGTAAAGCGACACAAAAAGCAGTGAATAATTTTGAGGAATTTGTGGGTTTTGAAATCCCTGCTGATTATAAACAATTTCTCCTCAAGCATAATGGCGGCATAACTGCGGTGCAAAACAGTAAGTTTTATGTAGATGCATTAGACACACTCGTTTGCTTAAATGTCCTTTATGGATTAGATCTTCAGGATAAAGAACTGGATTTACAGAAATGGCATGAAGAAAACAGGGAAGACTTACATAAGAATTGCATTATAATAGGTAATGATACGTGTGCAGGTAAAATTTTACTGATAAATAACGAAGAGGAAAAGGGAGTCTATTTCTGGGATCAGGGGTGGTATTCGGATCCATCAGGCCAGGATGAAAATATTTATAAAGTTGCAGAGAGTTTTCAATCCTTCATTGAGGGATTGAAAATCCCGGAGGAAATCTAATTTTATTTGCATCCCCTTGATTGGCTTAGGCCATTCAAGGTTTTTTATTGTAAATTCAAAAGCAGATTGATATGGGACGGAAATTATATGTAAGAGTGATAGTAAGGATTGTTCTTTTAAAAGGGAGGAAAAGATGTATAAAATCTTATTGGTTGAAGACGATGTCAAGATAGCTGGGAGCTTGGTCAATTATTTAAATAGGTATGGGTATGAGGTTTTTGAAGTAAAGCAATTGGACCAAGTCTTTTCGGAGTTTCAAGAGATAAGGCCGGATTTGGTTTTATTGGATATTAATCTTCCATATTATGATGGTTTCCATTGGTGCCGACTAATGAGGACGGTTTCAAAGGTTCCCATCATATTTACATCTGCAAGGACAGAAGAAATGAACCAAGTCATGGCCATTGAATATGGGGGAGATGATTATTTAACAAAACCATTTCATTTGGAAGTGGTGCTAGCGAAAATAAAAAGTGCCTTACGTAGGGTTTATGGTGAATATGCGGAAATATCTTCATTCCACCAACAAATAAAGGAAATGGACGGATTAACGCTTTATACGGAAAAAGCGATGATCGAATATCAGGACAATCGGGTAATGTTAACTCAAAATGAGTTAAAATTATTGAGCTGTTTACTACGACAGTATGACACCATTGTCTCCCGTGAAGATTTACTTGAAGCCCTATGGAATGATGATTCATTTGTTGATGACAATACATTGACTGTCAATGTCACTAGAGTACGGAGAAAACTAGAGGATATTGGCGTCAAGGATGCCATAACAACTAGCAGGGGAAAAGGATATCGACTAAAAATAGTGCAAGGTGAAGAAAAGTGAAGCTAAAATCCTTTATTATAGACCGTCTTTATTTTATATTTTATACCGTTCTATTGGCAAGCCTGCTTATTATTGCTTATGCATTAGCCGTTCTGGAAGCGGGGAATCACATATCGATTTCAAATATCTTCTATTTAATTATTCTCACGTTGTTTATGTTGCTTCTATTTTTAGCGGCCGATTACATAAGGCATTACCGTTTTCTTAATCAATTAGCAAGGATGAAGCAAGAAACGAGCTTGTCGTTTGAATATGTCGAAGCCTTTAGGGAACCCCTGTCAAATGAACAAAAGTTGTGGATGGAGCTTTTTCAACAAATGAACAAAGTAACAATTGGACAATTACAAGAACAAATCAAACAGAAGGAGCAATATGAGCTATTGATTCATCAATGGGTTCATCAAATGAAGACACCTGTTTCAGTCATTTCCTTACTGATTCAAGAAGGCAAAAGGACATTTTCGAATGGGCCGATGAAGGATTATCTTAAAGAGATAGAAGAAGAAAATGATCGATTTCGCAGAGGACTGGAAATTATATTGCATGGAGCAAGGCTGCAGCGTTTTTCGGAGGATGTAAAATCGGAACGGGTTGACTTAATTAATCTAGTCAAACAAGTGATTAACGAGGAAAGAAAACAGTTCATCAAACGGTTCATATACCCCAAGCTTGATACGGAGCTTGAGAATTTATATGTGCATTCGGATCGTAAGTGGCTCCACTTCGCCATTAGTCAGGTGGTCTTTAATGCACTGAAGTATTCAAGGCAGGAAGAGCATGTCAGCATAACGTTCAACATTGTTGAAAAAGAGTCGGAGATTTTCCTAAGGATAACAGATCAGGGAATTGGAATTGTCCCACATGATATAAAACGAGTGTTTGATCCTTTTTTTACTGGAGAGAACGGGCGAGTTCAACAAGAGTCAACCGGAATGGGACTATATCTAGTGAAGGAAATCCTTAACAGGCTTGGGCATGGCGTTACCATTCAATCGACTGTATCCGAAGGGACTACTGTGGAATTTCTCTTTAAGACAAATACCCTACATGAAAGGTGACAGAATTGTAAGGGTGTTAAAGCGGTATGTAATAAACTTCGATGGGAGCCTCCCGCTTTATTCATTATACTTACGGTAAGAAAGGGAGGTATTTTCGGATGTCGATTTTAAAAGCGGAACAACTATCCAAAACTTATTTTCAAAAGCAGGGGAATGTATTTCATAAAGCGTTACATAATTTCACCATGAATGTACAGAAAGGGGAGTTTGTCGGGGTGATGGGTCCATCAGGCAGCGGGAAAACCACGCTGCTTAACTTAATGGCAACGATTGATAAGCCCACCACAGGTAAAGTCATTCTAAATGATCAAAACCCTAATGAATTAAACAATCAGGACCTGGCTTTGTTTCGCAGGAGGGAAATTGGATTTGTTTTTCAAGACTTCAACCTTCTTGATACACTTACCGTTCGCGAAAATATCCTCCTTCCTTTAGCGTTAGATCATTATAAACTGCAGGAAATGGAAAATAGGGTAAATCAGTTGGCGAACCTTCTTGGTATAGAAGGGATTTTAGAAAAGCGGACCTTTGAAATTTCCGGGGGTCAGCAGCAACGAACGGCTTGTGCAAGAGCGATGATCCATGAACCTTCCATTATTTTAGCGGATGAACCTACTGGCAATTTGGATTCCAAATCCGCCAAGCAGGTAATGGATACCCTCACGACACTTCAGGAGAAAAAGGGAGCAACCATCCTCATGGTCACTCATGACCCGACTGCCGCCAGCTTCTGTGACCGGGTTCTATTCATAAAGGATGGCAAGTTCTTTTCGGAGGTTCATAGCGGAGGGGAGAGACAGAGCTTCCATCAAAGGATATTAGATACGTTAAGCGTTTTGGGAGGAGTCTATCATGAACATCCGACTTCTGGCTAAGAGAAATATCCAAGGAAATGCACAACGTTATCTAGCCTATTCTTTTAGTATTGTCCTTTCCGTCTCAATCTTTTTTATTTACGCATCATTTATCTTTCATCCTGATGTGGTCCATGCGAATATCCCTGGGGGACAGCTAATCAGCAGTGGACTCATTGCAGCAGAAATAGTGATCATCATATTTTCAGTTTTCTTTATCGCTTATTCGAATGCTGCATTTATACAGCCGCGAAAAAAAGAGTTTGGGCTTCTGACACTACTTGGAATGTCCAAATCCCAACTAAGAAAACTGATTTACCTGGAGCAAACGATTGTTTCCCTCATATCCATCCTGATCGGAGTAGGCTTGGGGTTTTTGTTCTCAAAATTATTCTTAATGGCAGTTTCTTGGTTATTGGCTGTAGAGCAACCAATATCATTTGTCTTTGTCCCTGAGGCATTTGTTTATACGATTGTTGGTTTCATTTTGCTATTTCAGCTATTATCGCTCCTTTCATTGTTCCACATTGGAAATGCGGAGGTTGTCGATTTACTAAAAGATAAACAAAAACCAAAAAAGACGCCCTTCGTTTCAAAGTGGTTAATTGCATTATCAGCAGTTTGCTTATGCATTTCTTATTACTTGGCAGCCACGATGTCGGTGAACAATTCTTATATTCGAGTGATGCCCATTTTATTCTTCGTACTGATCGGCACCTATTTTTTATTCAGCCAAAGCATTGTCGCTCTATGCCGCAGGCTTTATCGGAAGAAGAAAAGCTTATATGGTGGAACGAATTTAATTACACAAACAAACCTGATATTTAATATTAAGGACTATTCCAGGTTATTCTTTTTGACCTCGATCATTACAGCTGTGATTTTGACAGCTGCAGGAACACTTTTCATGTTCAGTGCAGATTTAAAAAAGCAAGGGATCGATAACATTCCGCAATCAATTGGCTGGGTTGAAAATGACGCTTCCATTTATTCCGTTATTGAACCATCCGCAGTGGAGAAAACATTAAAGGAAGATGGATTCAAGATCCTTTACGAAGTTAATATGACAGGTGTGCCCATTTCCCACATGTTACCCCATATGAGAACGGGAGAATCCAATGAAAATTGGTCATTATTAATCTCGGAAAGTGATTATAACAATGCGGCTGCATTGCGAAAAATCGATCCAGCAAAATTATCTGGAAAAGAAGCGTTATACATTTTTCCTTATGGAGGACTCGACTATGAATTTGTCCAAAAGGGTGAACAAAAGGAGCTTCAATATGGTAAACAAACCATACAGGTAACAATGATTGGTCAGCGCAATCAATCGATAGTCGCTCCAATAAAATCAGCAACGACCCTGATGGTGGTCGATGATCAGCTGTATCATGAAATCACTAATGATGTGCCTTTAAAAGATAAGGTAAGAGTACGAGGGTATGAAGTTAAAGACTGGGAAGAATCAATGGAAACAGCTGCTAAAATAGAAAAAATGTCTAATAATCCTGACCATAATCAATTGCAAACAAGAGCTCCGATTTATCAAGAAATGAAACAGGGAAGCATTTTGATCCTTTTTATCGGCTTGTTCGTCAGTTTATTATTCTTTATCGTCCAAGGAAGCATGATGTATCTGCGGGTTTTTACGAATTTAGAAGATAAAAAAATCCAAATTCATGCCCTACATCGACTGGGACTGACAAAAAAAGAAATACGGAAAATTTTAAGTGCGGAAATACGCATCCTCTTTTTCGCTCCTTTTCTGATAGGGATGATTCATGCCATAATCGCCTACGTGGCATTAAGCAATTTATTGGGATCCAACTTGTTCGTCTATTCTGCTATGGTCATCGGAACGTATTTTCTTTTTCAACTGCTATATTATCAAGTAACAAAAAAGATGTATGAGCGGGCAGTCATCAATTCGATTAAATGAAAACTATCATATGTTAATGGAATCAGGGGGGCAGACCCTGATTCCATTTTTTTGTATTAATGTCTCGTTAAAATGCCGTTTTCCTTAATGATAAATTAGTTAATACGTACCATTGCAAGGGGAGTGATCCGCTTTTTTCATAAAACTGAATGGCATCTGAATAAAAAATATGAATTTTGTTTAGATTTTATAGATTAAACCTTTACATTCTTGTAATATTTTCATATAAAGGGTAAAATTATTTGTTTCAAGGCTAATATATTGAAATCAGCATCTGTTCTTTTTTTCGTGTTCTTATATAAAGTTATATTAATATAATAAATATATGGTAATAAAATGTTTTTCTAGAAATATTAAGTATTTAATTTAGCTTAAATTAAAATTTAAAAAGTTGAGGATCAAAAAAAGAAGTGGATAATATGTCAATTACTTGATTAAATATAGTCCTGTATGCCTATGTTTTTCGTGAATATTAGATTATTTTCTATTACTTTTCCCCTTTATATAGTAAACTCATAAAAGGTTCGTTAACTTTTAGCTGCTAGAGACGAGGTAAGTTTAATCCTATGAAAAATAAAAAGTTAAGGGCATTTCTTTATTTGACCATTCTTTTATTAATTGTCTTCATTCTTCTAAATATGTTTTCTACTTATTTAAGCATTAAAAATTCTGTGCAAAAATCCGTTGCTAATCAAAACTTGGTAACTGCCAGGTCTATTGCCGACTCAATGGATATAGAGGCATATCAACGATTTCTTAATAACCAAGTAAATAGCCAGGAATATAAGGATATAAAAGCTTATTTAGAAGATGCCCGTGAAAAAATCGGGGCATTGTATGTTTATACCATCATGGTTGATAATCCGAGAGTATCTAAAGCTATGATTACCGGATTTTCTAAAGATCATAAAGGGGATTTTCCTATCGGTGGTGTATGTACTGTTCCATCGGAGCAGGTCGAACAGGCGTATGAAGGTAAAAGCTTTATTACCGGGATTCTGGAAGATCCGGAATATGGGGAGTATTTGACTGTGGGAGTGCCAATAAAAAATCAAGATGGCACCATTATTGGTTTTTTGGGCATTGATGTGAGTGCAGAGGATATTAATGCCATTAACGGAAAGGTATTGAAAAGCAGCATCGCCATCCTTGTTTATAACGGGGGATTTGTCATCATGTTGCTATTTACCTTTTTTGTCATTCAAAAATGGTATCAAAAAGAACTGACACGTGAAGTGGGGGATACGGAAGATACATATCAATCGGAATTTCAATCGCTCATTGCTTCAGTTCGCTCATTAAGGCATGATTTTTCCAATCATATTCAGGTGATACATGGACTGCTTAAATTAGGGGAGAACGCAAAAGCACTCGATTATTTAACTGGCCTTTCAAAAGAAGTGCATTCGATAGAATCGATGAAATTGGATGTGATTCATCCGGGCTTATCTGTCCTGTTAGAGACAAAAAGGCTATCGGCACAGAATTATAACATCGATATAGAAATTGATGTTTCACCCAAATCTTTCAATCGGGTCAAAACAATCGATTTGATAAAATTATTATCCAATGTTATCGATAATGCAATTGAAGCAACAATTGAATTGCCCGAGCAAGAACGCCGAATGAATATTGCATGTAACGCTGATGATCAAAAGTATACGTTTATGGTCACGAACAGCGGGCCAATGATTTCCACTTTAGATCAGGAGAATATATTCACCAGCGGATTTTCAACAAAAAAGGCACAAAAGGGTAAAGTTCGCGGACAAGGATTGTTCATCGTTAAAGACTTAGTGAGCAGATATGATGGAGAGATTCATGTACAATCCACTGAAAAAGAAACGACCGTTACGATGACGATACCCGTAAATGGAAGAATGTGCTGTGAACTGTAAATCAAAAGGGAAGCGCAATGATAAAGAAGGTATGATTCCTCAAAATGCAGAAGGAATCATACCCTTTTTTAGTTATTTTTGATTATCTTGTATTTTGTTGAAAGGCCTTTATCATGCTTATTTTTCTCCATTAGTCCCAGCCGGTTTCGCTATTACTTGGTCTAATGCGGTAAATGGAACTTGGAAATTCATCTATATTATAAAGCTGATCTATATGGATAAATGAAGGTATAATGGTCACAATTGAATGTGAATAAAGGGATTTCAAGATGACGATTATTCCGGGAAAAGAGGTGAATAAAAGAATCTGAATTGGACATAATGGGTAGATGTTTAGCTGCTTTCATCGAGATTATGATAAGATAGGAAAAAATCATATAAGGCAGTGAGAATGTGAAACAACAAAAAGGAAAACTTCTCGTTATCATTGGACCGACTGCTGTTGGCAAGACTAAGATGAGCATTGAGATGGCAAAGTTATTTAATGGTGAAATTATCAGCGGAGATTCGATGCAGGTTTATAAAGGGATGGATATTGGGACTGCAAAAATCAAAAGGGAAGAAACAGAAGGGGTTCCCCATTATTTAATTGATATTAAGGACCCTGATGAACCATTTAGTGCAGCAGAGTTCCAGGAGCGCGCTAATGCTTGTATCGGGGATATCCAGAGCAGAGGTAAACTCCCAATTATAGTCGGTGGAACAGGATTATACATACAATCGGTCATCCATGATTATCAATTTTCGGAAGCGCCATCAGACCCTGTTTATAGGGATGGACTCGAAAAACAGGTAAGGGAGTTTGGAATCGATCCAGTTTTTGAACAATTACGCAGCGTTGACCCAGAAAGCGCGAATCGGATTCATCCTAATAATGTTAGAAGGGTGATCAGAGCACTTGAGATTTATCATTGTACAGGTAAAACGATGAGTGAGCAGCTGAGTGAACAGCCTACTGAATTTAAATATGATACATGCATCATTGGATTGACAATGGAACGTGAGAAGTTGTACCGACGTATCGATCAACGTGTTGATGGGATGGTAGAAGAAGGGCTGATTCAAGAGGTGGAGTCCTTTTACGAAAAAGGTTTGAGGGATTGCCAATCAATCCAGGCTATAGGCTATAAAGAAATCTATGATTTTTTTGATGGAAAAGCTTCATTGGATGAAGCGGTTGAGACTTTAAAGCAAAACTCCCGTAGATATGCAAAAAGGCAATTGACTTGGTTTCGGAATAAAATGGATGTAAATTGGTTTAATATGACCGATCTCGAGGGTTTTCCAAAAAAAATACATGAAATATCTGGATTTATTGCAGGAAAGCTTTTCAATGAAGGCGAATACATAAATTTAGAGAGAAAAGAGGAGGACTAATACATGAAACAATCAGTAAATATTCAAGATCAGTTTCTTAATCAATTACGGAAAGATGGTACGTATGTGACGGTATTTTTATTAAACGGGTTCCAGATTAGAGGACAAGTAAAAGGGTTCGATAATTTTACCGTTTTATTTGAATCAGAGGGCAAACAGCAGTTAGTCTATAAACATGCGATTTCTACATTCGCTCCACAGCGTAATGTTCAGATTGATTACGAAGTGAAGGAATAATCATATATATGAATGTGAAAAACAGGTTTCGCTTATTGCGACCTGTTTTTTTTGTATGCACGGTACGTTTCTTTTTCAAAGAATCGATAATTTTACGTACCTGTTTTGAATATATATAAGGGACGGATTATTTTCCGGGAAACCGCAGGAAATGACAATCCCACATAAATAATTGGTGGATGGGAATGAAACTTGTCGTAAAAAAACCTCTTAGGAAAAAATCCTGTCAGAATAAGTCGCCGTTAGAAAAGGAATATGGCTAATTAAACTGAAATCTTTGGTATTCACGAAAAGAAATAATGAATTTTCCGATGGGGAAGTTTTGGCTATGTTACATATGCCTATTACCATCATAAATCTAATGGAAATTGTGGAGTAAGGGGTCCAAGATGGAGAGGTGAATGCATTGGAACAACCGATCCGTATGAAAAATAACGGGCAAATCAATATTGTGTTTAATGCGGAAAACAGAAAAGCGCTACAAAAGGATCTGCCGATAAAAGAAATTTTGGTGCAAGAAATCCCCCACCAGCATGTAGCGTTGAAAGAGATTGAAGATGACCTGAAATCGCTGGTCGGAATGGAAGAAATGAAACGGATGATAAAAGAAATATATGCCTGGATTTACATCAATAAACAACGTGAGGAAAAGGGGCTGAAGACTGGCCGGCAAGCGCTGCATATGATGTTTAAAGGAAATCCCGGAACTGGGAAAACAACGGTTGCACGTTTAATAGGTAAGTTGTTTCAAAAAATGAATGTACTATCGAAAGGGCATTTAATTGAAGCGGAGAGGGCAGATTTGGTCGGGGAATACATTGGTCATACTGCCCAAAAGACAAGGGATTTAATTAAAAAGGCCATTGGCGGGATCTTATTTATTGATGAAGCCTATTCCTTGGGAAGGGGCGGCGAAAAGGACTTTGGTAAAGAAGCCATAGATACGCTTGTCAAGCATATGGAGGATCGTCAACACGAATTCATTTTGATCCTTGCTGGATATTCAAGGGAAATGGATTATTTCCTTAGCCTAAATCCTGGCCTACATTCCAGGTTCCCGCTTGTTGTTGACTTTCCGGATTATACGATTGATCAGTTAATGGAAATAGCCGATCGGATGCTGCAGGAAAGGGAATATCTAATGAATCGGGAGGCCGAAAGGAAATTAAAAGAACATTTAATCATATTACGTTCATTCCGGGGGCCGATTTCATTTTCTAACGGACGTTATATCCGAAATGTTCTTGAAAAGTCGATCAGGGCACAGGCGATGCGGCTTTTATTGGAGGATTCTTTTGAAAAAGCCGATTTACTGACCCTAACCAGCCAAGATTTGATTTTTGAGGATGATGAGAAAGAATGACATGGAAAAGCCCACCAAAATGGCGGGCTTTTCAAATTTATGTTTTAGGCACCCATTTTTTATTAGGGAGATGCCAATTATTAGTGTAAGAAAGGACTCGCAATATCGTAATGACGGCGAAGAGTGAATAAAGCTGCCAAGACTGGGATAATACACCACTGCCTAAAACCAAGCCTGCTATGATGGCCCATACTACGTAGATTTCTTTTCTGAAGACCAATGGCTTTCTTCCGGCCAGTACGTCACGAAGTATCCCGCCTCCGCACCCGGTTAATGCCGCAGATACAATGATGGCACTCATTGGATGATTAAGTTCCACGGCATACATCGCGCCTTGGATGGCAAAGGCCGAAAGGCCAATGGCATCACTGAGGTTTCCCCATCTATCCCAGTGTCTTGAAAGGTTTGTAGGGAATACAAAAACGATGGTGATGGTTACTATAGCGATGGCAAAATAGAAACTTTGATCCCATAACGTTGAAGCGGGGACACCAATCAGCAGGTTCCGAATTGCCCCTCCGCCAAAAGCGGTTATGATTCCTAAAATATAAACTCCTAAAATATCATACTCTTCTTCCATGGCAATGATGGTTCCGCTAATGGCGAATGCAATCGTACCTATGATGCTTAATACTTCCCATGTCATATGAATTCCCTCTATGTCTTTTCGATTTTGATGGTAAAGTCAAATTTGATTTTAGCATGTTATCGGAATTTTTAAAACGGTAAAAGCTTTGTTTTAAGGAAATTTTTATATAGTCAATTTTTTTGTTATGATTAACTGAAATCTTCAAGAAGGTGGTGCATGATTTGGAAGAATCATCAAAGGAAACGGCCGTGTTGATTGGGTGTCAAACAACAGAGCCTACTGAACGTTTTGAATATTCACTCGATGAGCTGGCTTCATTGGCGAAGACGGCGAATGGTGAGGTGTTAATGACCATCACCCAGAAAAGGGAAAGCGTCGATCCAGCTACATATATAGGAAAAGGAAAAGTGGAGGAGCTTCGAAATCTGGAAGAGGAGCTTGAGCCGGATTTATTTATCTTTAATGATGAACTATCCCCGGGCCAGATTCGAAACCTTTCGAAACAATTGGAGGCAAGGATCATTGACCGGACACAGCTCATATTAGATATATTTGCTCAGCGGGCGCGTTCCAGGGAAGGGAAGCTGCAGGTTGAACTTGCTCAGCTCCAATATTTATTACCGCGTTTGGTCGGACAGGGGACCGCGATGTCCAGGCTTGGAGGCGGAATCGGAACCAGGGGCCCTGGAGAAACGAAGCTGGAAAGCGACCGTCGCCACATTCGTGGGAAAATAGATGAAATCAAGCAACAATTAAGTGGCATTGTCAAGCATCGTGAACGCTATCGTGATAGAAGGAAACGTAATAAAACCTTTCAAATTGCCCTCGTGGGATACACGAATGCAGGTAAATCGACGCTGTTCAACCGTTTGACGGAGGCGGATTCATTCGAAGAGAACCAGTTGTTCGCTACCCTGGATCCCATGACACGAAAAGCGATTCTTCCCAGCGGATTTACCGTGCTGCTGACGGATACGGTAGGATTCATTCAAGATTTGCCGACATCTTTAATCGCCGCATTCCGCTCGACTCTGGAAGAAGTGAAGGAAGCTGACCTATTGCTCCATGTGGTCGATTCCTCAAGTACGGATTACTTTAATCATCAGAAAACGGTGCAGGATTTGCTAAATGACTTAGAAGTCCCTTCCATTCCACAGCTAACGTTGTATAATAAGAAAGATCGGATTCATGCTGATTTTGTTAGGTCTTCCAGTCATGCTTCATTAATGATCAGTGCCTATGAACAATCGGACTTGAATCAAATTATGGAAGAAATTGAAAAATACGTGATTGAAGAAATGGTCCCGTATTATGTTTTCCTGCCGTCGAGTGAGGGTAAACTATTATCACAGCTGAAAAATGAAACCATATTGCGCACTCTCTCCTTTAATGAAGAATCGGAAAGATATGAATGCAAAGGTTTTTGTCTAGCTGATCATCCATTAACCGGGCAGCTTGAGAAATATTCATTATAAAGGGGAAGTTTGATGTATCAGCAGTTAACAAATGGAGAAGTGTTGAAAAACATTGCCCAGGACGTGGAAGCAATGATTTCTCCGTTACATAAGCAAGTCGACGAACGAATTGAAGAAAATCAATTTCGTGTATTACAAAGTTTTCAAGCACATAGGGTGAGTGATTCCCATTTCATCCCGACAACAGGGTATGGATATGATGATACAGGCCGCGATACGCTTGAATTGATATATGCAGATGTTTTTGGTGCGGAAGCTGGATTGGTACGCCCGCAAATTATTTCAGGCACACACGCCATCTCCACTGCACTGTTCGGCATATTGCGCCCGGGTGATGAATTGTTATACATAACTGGAAAGCCATATGATACTTTGGAAGAGATTGTCGGTATCAGGGGATCGGGTATCGGATCTTTGCGCGATTTTCAAATCAGCTATAAGGCCGTTCCATTAGCGGAAGCGGGATCCGTTGATTTCGACGCCGTTAAACAAGCCATTCAACCAAATACTAAGATGATCGGTATACAACGGTCAAAAGGGTATGCTACACGCCCTTCCTTTACGATTGAAGAGATTAAGGAAATGATTTCCTTTGTTAAAGCCATTAATCCGAAAATCGTCGTGTTCGTGGACAATTGCTATGGAGAGTTTGTTGAAACACTAGAACCATGTCATGTCGGAGCAGATTTAATGGCTGGTTCACTGATTAAAAACCCAGGTGGCGGGATAGTGAAAACCGGTGGATATATTGTTGGTAAAAAGGGCCTTGTTGAAGCGTGTTCTTATCGATTAACATCACCTGGAATAGGGGCTGAAGCAGGTGCTTCCCTTTATAGTCTGCAGGAAATGTACCAAGGTTTCTTCCTTGCACCGCATGTCGTGGGCCAAGCTGTAAAAGGAGCCATGTTCACAGCTGCGTTTTTAGAAAAAATCGGTATGAATACATATCCTAAATGGGATGCGAAGCGTACAGATTTGATTCAATCTGTTCAATTTGATGACCGGGATAAAATGGTTGCCTTCTGTCAAGCCATCCAATATGCATCGCCAATCAATTCGCACGTGACACCATATCCTGCATATATGCCAGGATATGAAGACGATGTAATCATGGCTGCGGGCACCTTTATACAGGGAGCCAGCATTGAACTGACGGCAGATGGTCCAACAAGGGCTCCGTATGTTGCCTACGTTCAAGGCGGCTTGACCTATGCCCATGTTAAAATAGCAGTATTGACCGCTGTGAATGCATTGATGGATAAAAAACTGATTCAACTGTAAAAGAGAATATGTAATTTACGTAATGGGAGTCCAAATCAATGGATTCCTCCCATAAACAATAGTCGTAATATTTGAGTAGTTACAAATCATTTAACTCTTCTGAAAAAAATGACGTCATAAAATGTAACATCAGATTGACATGTTTAATAACATGGTATATGATTATTTTAAGATAAACAAAGGAGGATGCTAAGAATGAACGGCAACAACATTCGGCGTTCTATGCCTCTTTTTTCCATCGGAATCGTCATGCAGCTAACTGAGTTGTCTGCACGCCAAATTCGGTATTACGAAGAGCATCAACTTATTACTCCTATGAGAACAGATGGAAATCGTCGGGTTTTTTCTTTAAACGATATCGATCGACTGCTTGAGATTAAAGACTTAATCGAACAAGGAGTCAATCTGGCCGGCATAAAAAAAATTTTCACTGTAAAGGAACAGAATTTACCTACCCAAGATTTAGAACAAGCGGAAAAAATAAGACGTGACCTTAGTGATGAGGAGCTTCGCAAGCTTCTGCGTGCCGAGCTTTTACAAGGAAGTAAGCATCGAACATCTCTTCGACAAGGGGATATGTCTCGTTTTTTTCAATAAAAAATATGATTTTATGAATGATTATTAGGGGGAATAAAAATTGGCAAAGTTCACACGTGAAGACATCACTCGTTTAGCGAAAGAAGAAAATGTTAAGTACATTCGTTTACAGTTTACCGACATTTTAGGGACGATTAAAAACGTTGAAATCCCAGTCAGTCAATTGGAAAAAGCACTTGATAATAAAATGATGTTTGACGGATCTTCCATTGAAGGCTTCGTCCGTATCGAAGAGTCCGATATGTACCTATTTCCTGATTTAAATACATGGGTTATCTTCCCTTGGACTTCCGAAAAAGGTAAAGTCGCACGTTTGATCTGTGATATTTACAATACGGATGGAACACCTTTTGATGGGGATCCCCGTGCTAACCTAAAACGTGTTCTTGCAGAAGCAAGAGAAATGGGCTTCACAGATTTCAATCTTGGACCTGAGCCTGAATTCTTCTTATTCAAACTGGACGCAGCAGGCGAGCCTACTCTAGAATTGAATGATAAAGGCGGATACTTTGACCTTGCACCTACTGACCTAGGAGAAAACTGCCGTCGTGATATCGTTCTTGAGCTTGAAGAAATGGGATTTGAAATTGAAGCATCCCACCATGAAGTAGCTCCAGGACAACATGAAATTGACTTTAAATATGCGGATGCAATCTCAGCATGTGATAACATCCAAACATTTAAATTGGTCGTAAAGACGATTGCCCGTAAACATGGTTTACACGCAACTTTCATGCCAAAGCCATTGTTCGGTGTTAATGGATCTGGTATGCACTGTAACGTTTCATTATTCAAAGGAAACCAAAATGCATTTTATGATACAGAAGGAAAATTGGAATTAAGTAAAACAGCTGAGCAATTTATCGCAGGTATCATTAAGCATGCTCCAAGCTTCACTGCGGTAACAAACCCTACTGTTAACTCATATAAACGTCTAGTTCCTGGTTACGAAGCTCCTTGTTATGTTGCATGGTCTGCTAAAAACCGCAGCCCATTAATTCGTATCCCAGCTTCACGCGGAGTGAGTACTCGCGTAGAGGTACGTAGTGTCGATCCAGCAGCAAACCCATACCTGGCACTTGCTGTTATACTGAAAGCTGGACTTGACGGCATCAAAAACGACTTGACTCCTCCAGCTCCAGTTGATCGCAACATCTATGTTATGAATAAAGAGGAACGTGAAGAAGTAGGCATCGTTGATCTTCCAGCTACTTTATATGCTGCATTGGAAACATTAAAAGCTGATGAAGTCATCAAATCAGCACTAGGTGAACACTTACTTGAACACTTCATCGAAGCAAAAGAAATCGAGTGGGATATGTTCCGCACACAAGTTCACCCATGGGAACGCGAACAATATATGTCAATGTATTAATAGTTTCAAAGCCTTGGTATTACTGAGTTTCTCAGTTACCAAGGCTTTTTTTATTTTTATAAAATGAAAGGGAACTGGCTGGCTGACCACATTTTGACCACATTTCATACTATTTCATATTCAATTGAGCATAATTCATATAGTTAGAATATCCATCAACACTTTTTTCTTCGAGTTTCTTTGACACGTGAGCATAGACATCTGCTGTTGTTTATATTGATTTATGTCCTAAGCGTTCCTGCACATCTTTTAAACTGGCCCCGGATTCTAGAAGTAAAACAGCATGGGTATGTCGTAAACCATGAATGGTTATATGTTTTGTAATTCCTGCTTTTCTACAAATGCGAATAAAGGCCCTGTGTAAGGTGGATTTTTAATAGGGGAGGCCATTCCCTCGTTCGAAAACAAGAGTTGTTTTGATACCTTTCTGCCAATTTCAGTTTTATTTCCTTTTGCTTAATGACATGACGTGTTAACAGAGCGGCAAGGCTTTCGTCGATTAATATTTTTCTATACGATGTCTGATGCGGTTAGAAGATAACTCGACTGACGATGATGACGGATCCATAAAGAATGATTTAGTTGCGGTCTACGATGAATTAGAAACGCCAAAAGGTGAAATTACCGGTATGCCTACAGGGTTTACAGAATTGGATCGAATGACAGCCGGATTACAAAAACAAGACCTTATTGTAATCGCTGCCCGGCCATCTGTAGGAAAAACGGCATTTGCTTTGAACATTTCAGAGGGAGTAGCAAAACAGAAGAAACACGCAGTCGCAATCTTCTCCCTTGAAATGGGTAGAAAACAATTGTTAAAAAGAATGATTTCGAGTAACGGTAGAATCAATGCGCAGCATATCCGCACAAGTAACCTTGTTGATAAGGATTGGGGAAAGCTAACAGGCGCAATGGGAGATGTTAGCAACCTGAATCTAAGAACCTTTGATAATTCTAGTATTACAGTTAATCAAATCTGGGCGAAGGTCCGTAAGATGAAAAGGGAGTACGAAGACAAAGACATTCTGGTCAAGATTGATTACCTGCAGCTCATTACAGGATCAGCCAAACATAAAGGGAATCCGATGCAAGAAATAAGTGAAATCAGTCAGATGCTAAAACATATGGCAAGGGAATTGGATGTATGTGTCATAGCCTTAAGTCAGCTATCAAGGGCGGTAGAACAAAGGCAAGATAAACGGCCTATGATGTCAGATATACGGGAATCGGGCCAAATTGAACAAGACGCTGACGTGATTGGATTTCTTTATCGGGATGATTATTACGATAAGGAATCGGAGAGCAAAAAAACATCATAGAAATTATTATTGGTGAACAAAGAAATGGTCCCATTGGAACCATATCACTAGCATTCATCAAAGAATATGGGGTCTTCCTCAATCTGGAGCGCAGACATGACGGTTAGGGACCTTTATCATGAGTCCATCAAATACAAGCATACATCACTCCGTTTGTTGATTGAATTTCTGGTATACGAAAAAAAACACGGTGAACTTTAATGACGATAAATCAGTACTCAATCTTTATTTCAAAAAGAATAATAAGCCGAGAATGAATGAGCTGTTGCAAGAATATCAGAGAAGAATTTATGGGTCTGCTATATGATACTGTCCTAGCAGCATGTAGAGTAGAGAGAATTACTTATATTAACAGGATGCTATGAGAAAACGGGAGTGGGCGCGATGGAAGTGAAAATTAATTTAGAAGAAAATATGGTGTACTTTGTGAGCAATCAAAAACTGACTCCCATGAATCCACCAGATGGTGGGTACGGGGAAACAAAGATTATGTGGCAAAACAATAATGCAGTTCATGCCACTACCAAATTTACAACACCTATAGGAAAGAAGGTTGTCAAAAAGAAATGTGGCAAAGAATTCTTTGATCACATTTAAAGTGTATGAAGAATAGTGGACACAAACTGTGATTTTTAGGAATTCCAGAATTAGTAGTTAGTAGTTGATATATATTAGAGTCCCTTTCATGAAACAAAAAGGTGTTTTACTAATAATGTATGGCTGAACCCCTCATAAACGTAGAGGGGCTTCAAATCCTCTTTGTTGTTATTTATGGTCTGCCGGCTTCCACGAATTTATGGGCAATCATTTTTGGTTCCATGGAGAAGGTCGTAAAGTGGTCTCCTTTGCCTTCAATGTATCGGTAAAAACCGAGGTGGCTGGATTGGTTCGTATGCCAAGCGAACGGTCCGGGCGGAAGAGCGATATCTTCCGTCAAATTAAGATAACTTTTCGGAATTTGCAGATTGTAGAATTTTTTCAGATCGAGCTTTTGAAATAAAGGTCTTGCAGGTTCCGGCATAATCTTGCTGTACATCACTTTCGCTTCCTCTAAGCTGGCCGTGTTTGCGAAGGCATCTCGGAACAGTGGGAATGGAAGCATAATCGTATTGTTACCAGAAGCATCGGCCAGTTGTTTGAATGTTTCTTGAATAGGCGGCGGAAGTTGATCATACAAGCTTTGTCCGTCTAGAGGAACAAAAGCGTTAGCAAACACGAGACGGTCGATCCGATCCGGGATTTGCTGGGCTACTGTTGCTACAACCGTACCGCCGAAGCTATGTCCGAGAAGAACGATATGTTTCAAACCTTTTTTCTCAATATATTCGACGACGGCATTCGTGATTTGCTCATGAGTTACGTTTTTGTCTGTTAAGACACCGTGACCTGGCAATTCCGGCACATAAACCGAATGGCCAAGTTTGCGAAGCTCGGCAGAGACTCCAGCAAATTGGCTGACGTCAGCCCAGGACCCGTGAATAATGACGAAGGTAAGCTTTTCTTGCGAGTTGCTCATTGTCAACATATCATTCTTGGGAATTTGCTTAGAATCTGCCGCATTTGCGGAATTAAGTTGGTTGCCGATTTGAAAGCAGAAAAAGGAAATTAAAGCCAGTCCGAGAGCAATTATTTTTTTGAATTTAATCAGATTCATGTTTAACCTCCTAATAATGGATGGGATAACATTTTTGCTCCAATTGATCAAGGAATATTGTTTACTTCACCAGACAATATTATTCCCGAGACGAGGTACCCTAGAGTAAATAACTGGCTGGTGTCCGTATTATTTTTTGAAGCGCACCAGCATCTTACGCTTCTCTAGTGTTCATTTACGACCTTGTAAAAAGTAAAGGGCCGCACAGTACGAATAAAATGTGTGTTATTGATAAGTCCTGAGACTAAATTAGATTTAAGTTTTACTTTACGTAGGTCTTTACCAATTAAAATTCACCTGAGGAGGCTTTAGATAATGGAATTAATTAAAGAAATTCAACTGGATAGCAAAGAAGTGGAAGAGGCCATTACCGATTATCTGAAAAAAGAAGGATACAAAGCCGTATCATTCAAATTCAAATCATCAAATCCTTTAATGTGTGCATACGATTAAAGCATCCATTGTTGTAGAAGAAATCCGAGTAAAGTAAAGAACAATTGCATAAACGTCTGGCCGGAAAAAATTGGAGGACATTCATTAAATGTAGGAAACGAGATTTCCTATTTTCAATGGATGTCCTTTTTTATTGAGAAAAAGAGAGAAGGTAATTGAAATGGGAAAAGAAATAACACAAAGAAAAATCAAGCATGTGATCAAGTGGAAAGTGGATTCTTATCGGACGGACAAACGGACGGGTGCCTTCAGTCCGGTAAAGCCAAGTCGTTATGTACAATATACTTATGATGAATTAGATCGTCAATTTCCGAATTAATAAAAGGAGGTGCTAGGACACATGAAAAGAAGAAGTGATATGCCGGTTGTTGATGAAAAAAGAACAAAAGAGAAGTCGAAAACGCGATTGTAGAATATCGAGATTTCTTAATCACACTGCCTATTTTTTTAATGCCAAAAGTGACACCATCCTATTCATTGGTTCCTCCTACTAATACCAACGCGTTTCATTCCAGCACGGAAGATGCAGCACTTGAACGGATTGAATTTGAGCAAAACCGAGCGGATTGTTTAACTAAAATGCACGATGCGGTGAATAGTTTGAAAGACATCGAGAAATTGATCATTGTGAAAAAGTATCTTCTCCATGATCAACACGGTTACGACCTGTTAATTTGGACTGAATTAGGGCTAGGAAAAACCAAGTATTATGCCATTAAAGGAGAGGCCATGTTGCGCCTGGCCTTCGCCTTGAAAATAGAAGTCTATAAAAAAGGGGGTGTTTCGAATGAACGTGGTCCAACCCATTCGTGATAAGGTCCTGCTGCAGGATATGAAAGACTTCCTGAAACAGAATAATGAACGAAATTACATCATGTTTTTGCTCGGGATTCATACGGGATTGCGTATCTCGGATATTCTTCGTTTAAGGGTAAGGGATGTGCAAGGATGGGACATTGTCCTGAAGGAAAAGAAGACGGATAAACATAAAGAAGTGAAGATGTTGAATGAATTGAAACGGGCAATTCGGACCTATGTGAAAGACAAAACCTCGAATGAATATTTGATTAAAAGTAGAAACGGAAAAAACAAACCGATTACAAGGGGGATGGCCTATGTGATTTTGAGTCAATTGGCGGAGGAATTCGGACTGGAACGAATCGGGACCCATTCCCTTCGAAAGACATACGGGTATAATCATTACAAGAAATTCAACGATGTCGTAGCCCTTCAACAGATCCTGAATCACACGGATCAACGAGAAACCTTAATTTACATAGGGATTAAACAAGATGAACTCAATAAAATGCAGGGGAAAATCGATTGGTGATTTCCTCTTTTTTGTGTGTTCTTTTTCTTTTTGTCCTTTTAAATTTACTTCAACCTGGCGGTTGTTCAATTCATTTTTAGGAAACGTGATATTCCCTTGGGACTGTAAGGTAAGGTGTGTGCCTGTGAATTATACACAATCTGGATTATAACGAATTCAACGGGGTATTTTCAGCCCATCTTGCATCGGAAAGGCAAAAGGAAAGGCGAACGATTCGCGAACGATAAACGGACACTTATTCATTTTGCCTGTGATAAAGTAATAGTATGGAAGTTTTGAAGAAGACTTCTAAATAAGGCGTGATGGTTTTTAGCTGTTGCGACTTATTCCCTCCCTTTTTTACCCGAATGGTTTACTATTGCTGGCTGCTCGGAGTATGGCCGAGTGGCCTATCTTTTTGTTCTCTGTAAACCAGATATAAGTACAGGGAGATTACAGACTTCACTATGTACGATTAAAAAATACATTATGCTAAAAAAACAGCCTGGTATTATCCCCTACAGGTAGACAGAGTAAAAAGAGAGCATGATAAAATGTTCTTAACAGTCTATCTGAGAGGGG
>NZ_JAWRYN010000370.1:0-296 GCF_046534585.1 Peribacillus sp. SIMBA_075
GGGATACGGGTGGTAGACGTAGTAGCGTTCGTCGCCCAGGTTGTCCACGCCCAGCGCCAGGGCCCATCCCTGCGGCAGGGTGGCCTCGGCGCGCGCATCGACGACGAAGTAGCGGCTGGTGCCGCCGAAGGTCCGCGGATTGACGTCGCTTTCGTCCAGCGAGTTGTACTGGCGGCCCGAATAGCGCGCGCCCAGCGAACCGCGCAGCCAGGCAGTGAAGCGGTAGCTGGCCAACAAGTCGGCGCGGAAATCCGGGATGCGGTAGAACGCCTTGCCGACCGACGCCGGGTTGCGCC
>NZ_JAWRYN010000371.1:0-296 GCF_046534585.1 Peribacillus sp. SIMBA_075
GGCCCTGGAACGGCCCCAGCCACAGGTTGGAGCGGTGCATGGTCTCCAGCGGCGGTACCTGGCGGATCGCCGGCACCAGCACCGCCAGCGCGACCAGCAGCAGGTAGATCACCGACAGCCCCAGCGCCAGCCACAGCCAGGGGCCCACGACCGGCTGCGGCGAACCACCCGGCCCGCCGGCGGCATGGAAGTCGGAGACCAGCACCGCCACGATCAGCGACAGCGTCGGCATCACCGTCGGCAGGAACCACGCCCACACCTCGTCGGCGCCTTGGCCGTAGTGGTTGAACAGGCTC
>NZ_JAWRYN010000372.1:0-296 GCF_046534585.1 Peribacillus sp. SIMBA_075
GGGGTGGGACGTTTCACACCAGATCAAGTCAGCATAAGGTGCGTAAGCAAGGCCGCGGGCGATGGCCTGGTCGATGCCGGCATTTGTCCGGTAGAACCCTTCCGGCGTGCGTTCGCCGGTGATGAACTGGTGGTCGCGCTCATCGATGTCGCTTGTGATCAAGTCGGCGGCATCTGCATCCGTTCGGGCGATGATCAATGTCGGGACGTCCAAAACGTCTGCGGCCAGCCTGGCGGAAACAAGATTTTTCACTGCGTTTTGAGTCGGCAGCAATACTTTGCCGCCGAGATGACCGC
>NZ_JAWRYN010000373.1:0-296 GCF_046534585.1 Peribacillus sp. SIMBA_075
GATGATTCTTGTATTAGGGACACTTACGGCAATTGGGCCATTATCTATTGATATGTATTTGCCTTCTTTACCAAAATTAACAGATGTTTTACAAACAGGCGCATCTCTTGCACAGCTTACATTGACAGCTTGTTTGCTTGGGCTTTCAGTAGGACAATTATTTGTTGGTTCAATTAGTGACATTTACGGAAGACGCAAACCTCTTATTATCGCTCTTATTATTTATGTTGCTTCTTCTTTACTTTGTGCTGTTGCACCATCGATTTGGAGTTTAGTGCTTTTACGTTTCTTACAAG
>NZ_JAWRYN010000374.1:0-295 GCF_046534585.1 Peribacillus sp. SIMBA_075
TAATCATCAAGGTGTAATTGCTCAAGTAGCTGCATATCAATATGCTGAGTTAGAGGATTTGTTTAAATTAGCAGAAAAACGCAATGAAGATCCGTTCTTCTTAATTTTAGATGAAATTGAAGACCCGCATAACTTAGGCTCTATTATGCGTACTGCGGATGCAACAGGGGCTCATGGGGTTATTATTCCAAAAAGAAGAGCTGTGGGGCTTACAGCGTCAGTTGCGAAAGCGTCGACTGGGGCAATTGAATATATTCCTGTTGCACGTGTAACAAATTTATCGCGTACAATTGAT
>NZ_JAWRYN010000375.1:0-295 GCF_046534585.1 Peribacillus sp. SIMBA_075
CTCGGCGCTCGACACGGAGTAATCCCGTCGAGTGGCGACATCTGGTCACCACTCGACGGGAATTCCGGCATGGACTCACGTCTCGCTGGGATGTGGGTGGGCGGCGCTAGGGTGGCGGCGTGACGGATACGCTGCGGATTCTCCACCTCTCGGACACGCACCTGTTCGGCGACGGACGCCTGCACTACGGAATCGTCGACACGCTCGCCGGCCTCGACCGCGTGCTCGCCCGGGCGGCGACGCTGCGCGAGTTGGATGTGGTGGTCGCGTCCGGCGACCTGTCGGATGACGGGAC
>NZ_JAWRYN010000376.1:0-294 GCF_046534585.1 Peribacillus sp. SIMBA_075
ACATTAATGACCGCGGTGAGCGCGCTATTATTACTGGATTTGATAATCCAAATA
The DNA here is from genome assembly GCF_046534585.1 of Peribacillus sp. SIMBA_075. Lineage (NCBI taxonomy): Bacteria > Bacillati > Bacillota > Bacilli > Caryophanales > Bacillaceae > Peribacillus > Peribacillus sp. SIMBA_075. The sequence goes on from NZ_JAWRYN010000376.1 coordinate 55, forward strand.
ACAAATACGAATCTGTACTGAACGCTTTTGAAGTGGCACTTGAGCACGAGCGTGAAGTAACGAAGCGTATTTACAACTTATCTGATATCGCTTGGGATGAGCGTGAGCATGCAACAATTACATTCTTAAAATGGTTCGTCGATGAGCAAGTAGAAGAAGAATCTTCATTCGATAGCATCATCCAAAAATTAAAACGTATTACAAGCGATTCAAACGCATTATTTATGCTAGATGCTGAAT
>NZ_JAWRYN010000061.1:0-21596 GCF_046534585.1 Peribacillus sp. SIMBA_075
AAGTTGGAGGATTTAAAATTTAAGGTTCCTTTCTTCCCTCTAGTTCCAATTGGTTGCCTCATCATGTGCGTAGGTATCGTCGTGTTTACCGCTTTCGATCCGACACAACGGACATCACTGTATATAGGATTCGGCTTCATTGTAGCTTGTTATGTCTTTTACTATTTTAAATTTACCAGAAAGAAAATCGATGCTACTATCCTAACAAATGGGCAACCCAATAAAACAGTATAATAGATTTTCAGGATCATCTGTAGAACTTTTAGGGGAATGAAATAAAGAAACGTAATAGTTGCATAACATTAATGCCTGCTCCCGAAATTCTTCTTGATCGTGATATTTCTATTAAATCATTGTATTTAGTATCGAGTGAATATTCAGTCTACTATGGAACCATTTCCCATCCATACATCCACTAACCTGTTTTGAATTGTAAGCTAGAACAACCATATATACATGTAAGTATTCCAAATGAGGAGATGGAAGATGAAAAAGAAGATTTTTATATTAACTATCATACCTGCCTTGGGTTCACTTGTTGTGATTAATCGAGTGGAACCCTATGTACTTGGATTGCCGTTTGTCCTTTTTTGGGCTATATGCTGGGTTTGTCTGACATCTTTGTTTTTGATCATTGCTAATAAACTGGATCCCGCAAATAAGGAGGAAGAAGAATTATGAATGCAGCCCTTCTAGTAATACTCTTTTTCCTAGTTTTGTGTATATGGTTAGGACTACAGGCTGGTAAAGGGAAAGAAATGAATATGGAACAGTGGTCTGTCGGGGGACGGGGTTTTGGAAGTATATTGCTGTTCTTTTTGCTAGCGGGTGAGATGTTTACTACTTATACCTTTCTAGGAGCAAGTGGTGGTGTCTATAGATCTGGTATGCCCACAGCCCTATACGCTTTTAATTGCTTCTATTTTGTAATCGCTTACTGGATGTTGCCACCCATTTGGAAGTTTGCGAAGAAAAATAATGTCCTCTCCCAATCAGACTTCTATGAAAAAAAGTATAATAGCCCGGCTCTCGGCGTTCTAGTAGCAATAATAAGTGTTATTGCCATTATCCCGTATTTGGTGGTGCAGTTAAAAGGGTTAGGAATTATTGTATCCCAAGCATCCTATGGTTTGATTTCTCCCAACATGGCGATAGTGGTAGGGGTGATTGCCATCACAATTTATGTAACTGTATCAGGGATGCATGGGGCCGCATGGACAGCGATTATTAAAGATATTCTGATCCTGGCTGTGATCGTCTTTATGGGATTTTATTTTCCTTTTCATTATTACGACGGAATACGTCCGATGTTTGAAGCAATCAATACGGCAAAAAGTGAATTTTTACTATTCCCTGAACAAGGGTTGAGTATATCATGGTTTGTTTCTGCAACGATCATGACGGGACTAGGCTTTTACATGTTTCCACATATGCTAGCGGGGGTGTTCTCGGCTAAAAGTGCTAAATCACTGCGTGTGAATGCGGGGGTAATGCCCATTTATCAGATTATTATTGTTTTTTCCTTGCTTATCGGCTTTTCCGCTATTATTCAAGTTCCAGATTTAAATGGTACAGATGCGGATTTAGCCGTGTTTAAAATGGCTAAAATGTCTTTTGATCCTTGGTTTGTTGGTGTGATTGGGGCAGCTGGAGCAATGGCCGCTCTTATCCCAAGTTCATTAATATTGACGGCAACTGCAACGATTCTTTCTAAAAACATCTATAAAGTATGGAAACCAAACACAACTGATCAACAGTTGGTAAAGTTGAGCAAAATGTTGGTGCCTGTCATTGCTTTGGTGGCACTTTACTTTACATTCAATGGCGGAAAAAACATTTTTACGCTATATCTCTTGTCTTATAGTTTTATGGTACAGCTATCTCCTGCACTGATTTTTAGTCTTTGGAAAAGGAATCCTGTTACCGTTCAGGGGGCTTTTTCCGGAATGATTGTCAGTATTATGATCGTCGTATATTTAACTATTACAGAAACGTCACTTGCAACATTTTTCCCGTCCCTTCCACAAGTAATCAAGGATTTAGATATCGGATTAGCCGTATTAATTATCAATATTGTTGTAACGTTAGTTGTCAGTGCCATAACAAGAAAACAAGGTGCCACAGTGGAGGAAGACACGAATACGAAAAATCTAGTTGGATAATTGTATGAACTAGAGAGCGAAAAAAGAATAATAGGAAATTCAAGGGGGATATTGAAGGATGCGTTATTTAAATTACATTAATGGACAATGGAAAGCACCATCTACAGAGGAATTTAGAGAGAATCTTAGTCCACATAATAAAGAAAGCCTAGGGGAATTCCCATCCAGTGCAGCAACTGATGTACAAGATGCGGTTGCAGCTGCAAAAGATGCATTTCCAGATTGGAAAAGACTTTCCATTCACCAAAGAGCAACTTATTTACAAAAGGCTGCGGCTATTCTAAAAGAAAACATAGAGGAAATAGGACGGGATCTAATTAGAGAAGAGGGAAAAAATTTATCAGAAGGGATGGGGGAAGCCAATCGTGCAGTAAGTATCCTCGAATATTTTGCGGCTGAAGCACGGCAACCACTTGGAGAAGTAATACCGTCCGCTAATGAGAAAACATTTTTGTATACGACTCGTACACCCTTAGGTCCTGTGGGATTAATTACACCGTGGAATTTTCCAATTGCGATCCCAGTATGGAAGATGGCACCAGCACTTATATACGGAAATACGGTGGTGATTAAGCCTGCTGATTTAACACCAAAATCTGTATATCATGTCATGAAGGCTTTTGATGAAGCTGGTCTACCAGCAGGTGTCCTTAATTGTGTATTTGGCAGGGGCTCTGTTATTGGGAATGAATTAGTGAAACATCCAGATATAAAAGCCATTTCTTTTACCGGTTCGAATCAAGTAGGTCGGCTCATTCAAGAACAGGCTGTAGAACACGGGAAAAAGGTACAGATGGAAATGGGCGGAAAAAACCCACTTGTTGTTCTAAATGACGCAGACCTTGAAAAAGCAGTTGAAATAGCTGTAGGCGGTGCATTTAAATCTATCGGTCAAAAATGTACAGCTACTAGTCGTGTGATTGTAGAAGAAGGAATTTACGAATCATTCCGTGATCGGCTTGTAGCGCGTACGAAGGAATTAAGAATAGGGAATCCACTTCACGAAGAAACATATATCGGACCTGCCGTATCGAAAACACAGCTTGATGGAGTGCTTGAAATGATAGAAACAGGGAAATCAGAAGCAACACTGCTTTGCGGTGGGGAGGTACCGGAGGATGATGAATTAAAAAATGGTTTTTATGTAAAACCAACAATATTTGAAAACGTGCCAACAAATGCTCAAATTGCCCGTGAAGAAATTTTTGGTCCAGTTATTGCATTATTTAAAGCCAAAGATTATGAGGAGGCAGTGAAAATAGCAAATGATACAGAATTTGGCCTTAGTGCGGCCATCTGTACAAACAATTTAACAATGGCTCGCCGTTTTGTTGAAGATGCAGAAGTAGGACTTGTACATGTTAACTCGGAAACAGCAGGAACAGAACCACAATTACCATTTGGCGGTTGTAAAAATTCTAGTTCCGGTAGTCGTGAACTGGGCAAAACTGCTATTGAATTTTATACAGAAGTGAAGACAGTTTATATGGATCCAATGTAATTTTTAACGGTTTTACATATTAGATGCAGGAAAGACTCTCTTTTTAAATACAATATTTAAAAAGAGAGTCCAATACAAATATTTAACGAATTATTTCGTTAAAAAATGTCCTTTAAGTAGGATATCGAAAGAAATAAAGGATTTTACGTTGTATGTAAGCGTTTACCATTCAAAAAATTAGTCAGGAAACTTTCATAGGAGGGGATTAGCTCATGGCGTTCCAAGAAGAGAAGATAGACCCTAAGGTAGGATTGGCACATACGCTTCCGGCGAAATTATATGTCAACCCGGAGGCTTTGGAGGAAGAGAAAGAAAAAATATTTAGGAAAACCTGGCAGTATGTGGGGCATGTCAGTAAAGTTCGTAATCCAGGGGACTATTTTACCTGCGAAGTTGCGGATGAACCGCTAATTATCGTACGTGGCAACGATGGGGAAATACGGGCATTTTATAATGTTTGTTTACACCGAGCAGCGAAGGTGGTTGAAGGGGAAGGCTGCAAGAAAATACTTCAATGTCCATACCATGCTTGGACGTTTAATCTTGACGGATCGTTGAATAAAGCACCTAATTTCAAAGGTGTCGAGTGCTTTGAAAAAGAAAATTACGGTCTCAGCGAGGTAAAAGTTGAGGTAGCTGGGGATGCGTTTATTTTTGTAAACCTTGATCACCATGCACTTCCAATGTCGGCAACATTCGGAAAATTATTTGAAGAATTTAAGCAGTATAACTTTGGTGAATTAAAACAAACAACTGTTTTCAAAGGTCAAGTAAAGGCAAACTGGAAGCTTGTGATTGATAATTATCTGGAATGCGATCATTGTCCTGTTGCTCATCCTGCCCTGATCAAGACCCTTGACATGAAAAATTACTTCTACAAACTTTTTGAAAATTATTCTTATCAGTATAGTCCGATGAAGGACAACAAAGGAAAAATCGAGGAGTCAACTCAGTTGAACTTTGAGGATGGCATCCTGCGGGAGGGCAAATATTATTGGTTATGGCCAAATTTGATGATCTCGTTTAATCCGGGACCAAAAAACTTCTCCACATATCAAGTGATCCCTATCGATGTTGAAACCACGGAATCCGTTTATACTACTTACTTCCTCGATGACAACATGACAGAAGAACACGAAAAAACGTTGAAACTGATCGAAATCACGCGTAATGAGGATTTTGCGCTGATTGAAAATGTGCAAAAAGGATTGCGTAGTCGCGCGTATACTCAAGGCCGCTTTTCCTTAACTGAAAAGGCTGTTCACCATTTCCATTTGTTAATGCAAAAAGCTTTGGATACGCATCAATAATTTACCTTTCGAAAAAACGATGAGAAAGTGACCAAGGGGCAAATGATTCACGGTATGGTTTAGCCGCGTATATATTTACGAATGATCTGTCGCGAGCGGTAAAAGTGTCCGGAAAATTAGAGTATGGAATCGTGGGAATTAATGACGCTGCTCCCTCAGGAGCGCAAGCGCCTTTTGGTGGGTTGAAAGAAAGCGGGCTTGGGAGAGAGGGAGGACATCACGGAATGGAAGAGTACCTGGAGGTTAAGTTTATCTCTATGGCGGTGAATTAGCAAAATGATGTTGGATGGTTAATTTGATTATTCATATAGCCGTTTTTGGTTCAGATCAGATGATCGAAAGAATTCAGATTTACAAGGATGAACGAATCGAACTGATTCCGTTTGTCTATGAAAAGCCGGAAGAAAGCGGGCTGCTTCTAAGGGAAGCAACAGGATAATACGATGTTAGGATTACTTCAGGAGGCTTAGTGTATGAACCCACTAACTGGACAAGAATTGGAAGAGTATGTTATTCAACTTCGCAGAGATTTCCACAGGAATCCTGAACTTGGCGGAGAGGAAAGGCGCACATCGCAGATTGTTCAACAAGAATTGGAGAAACTGGGAATTACTTATGAAACAGGTTACGGCGGATACGGAATAATGGGCGTTATTGAAGGCGAGGGAGAAGGTCCAATCGTTGCGCTGCGTGCAGATATGGACGCCCTGCCGATCAAAGAACAAGCCGATGTAGCTTACGCTTCTACAATCGAGGGAAAAATGCATGCCTGTGGGCATGATGCCCATACGGCGATGTTAATTGGAACAGCTCATCACGTAATGAAAAAAAAAGCTGAGTTAAATGGAAAAGTATTGCTCATTTTTCAGCCATCGGAAGAAGTTTCTCCGATTGGTGGAGCAAAGCTGATGATCGAAGATGGCATCTTTGATAAATACAAACCGGATGTCATCTATGCTCAACATGTATGGCCGAAGCTTCCGGTTGGAAAATTTGGTGTGAAACCGGGCTTTATTATGGGGGCTTCAGATAAATTTGAGCTCACGATCAAAGGAAAAGGCGGTCATGCAAGCATGCCGCACCAGGGAAAAGATGCAATCTTGGCAGTAACAAAAGTGATAAGCACCCTGCAAACAATCGTCAGCCGAAATGTAGATCCCTTAAAAGAGGTGGTTGTTACGATCGGATTATTAAAAGCAGGGTATCGCTACAATGTGATTGCTGATGAAGCTTATCTAGAAGGCACCATTCGTACGTTTGACTCTAAGGTGAGGAAACAAGTAGAAGAGAGGCTAAGGGATATTATTGAATATACCTGCAAGGCGATGGAAACAACCTCTGAGTTAACAGTCTATTCCGGTTATTCGTCTACATGCAATGATGAAGTAGAAGCGAAATATGTCAAACAAATGATTACAGATATATATGGTGAAGCAAGCTGTCCTGATATTCTGCCAAGCTTAGGATCGGAAGATTTTTCGAGATTTTTGGAGGATTATAAAGGTGTATATTACTGGCTGGGAGTAGGGGGAGCTACAGGGGATTATCCCAGCCTGCATGATCCGTACTTTCAGATTGATGAGCGAGCATTAAAAATAGGCTACACCATGATGGGGAACATAACTTTGTCTTATGCGAAAAAACATTCATACACATGAATTTTTTTCTGCCTATTTTTCTAATATTATATTAATAGGCGTTTTTTACACGATGGATGTTAGGAGGTTCTCTGTGATCAGAAAATTAACAGTCGATGATAAACAGGCATTGGTTGGTCTATTAAACATAGATGAGTGTAATAATTTACAGTTTTATGAGTACCTTGATTTTCTTAGCAATGAGGATGCCAGATTTGGTTATTACGGTTATTTTGACAGGGATGTACTGGCAGGCGCAGTGTATTATAGTCCCTACAATACAGGAATTGCAGTGAGGGACGTGGCATATATTCCACTATTCCAGGAAATCCTCTCCTCTTGCTCTTCCAAATATTTGTACGGGCTCGTAGATCTATTGCAGTGTCTAGGGAATATTCCGTCAAGACAGCCTTATTTTTATCGATATGGATATATTCCCCTAAATCATGTTACTACTGCGGAGACTAGCGAAGTGACGCAGGCAACTGAAGAAGATATTTCTGCAATTATTAAGTTTTATCAAGGAAAAGACATTATGATTGAAGTTCCTGAACGAATAGAAACGTTTGTGAAAAATGGTTCCGTCTTTATCGTTAAAGAAGATGGCAACATTGTATCAGCAGCGCTGGCTCATTCGGAAAGTTCTAAATTTGCATTGATTGGCGCTGTTTATACTGATAAATCAGCAAGTGGCAAGAAATACGGTGAAAAATGCTGTCAGGCCCTTATCCGGCATTTGCATCAAAAGGGTAAGGTGCCTTATCTATTCTATGATGCTTCCTTGGCGCATTTAGAAACTCTTTATCGTAATCTCTCCTTTGTTCATTCCAGTGATTATTTACTACTAGTTACTCCCGAAAAAATGTAGAGGGGAGAGGAACGCTAGTGAAAAGTATTAAACCAGGTCGTGGACCATCTGCCATAGGGCTGCGGGAAGCATCATGCTAAGGGTAGCTTTTGTTTCTAATACGTACCCTTAGTATTACTTAAAAGCAACTAAACAAGCCGTTTCAACCGGAGATACTATAAATTATTCTATTCGTACGAATAATATTAAAAACATGAAAAACATATGTTCAAGGATAAATGGTAACTTTAATTTAGAAGGAACGACTGATCCTTTAACAGGCGAACCGAATTACACGTTTGATCATACCAAAATTGGTGCAAAAGTAACGGTAACGTCATATGATGGTAAAACTGTTTTTGAGGCTGCTCCAATAAAAAATGGAACCTACACTGCAGATGGAATGAATGCTGATAAAAATCCTTATACACTAAAAGTAGATGTACCAGGTCATTTTACGATGTATAATTCGTTTGTGCTATCAGATGACGTTCGTGGAGAATTAATCGGAAATTTAAGACCTTTTGGCAAGCAAGCTAAAGCTGGGGATGCAAATAAAGATAATGTAATTGACATAATGGATGCAATATATCTACAAACTTATTGGGGAACAAATAAATCAAGTGCAGATTTGAACTTCGATAGAGTTGTTGATAAAAAGGATATGGATCTTCTTATTAAAAACTATGGATTACAAAATAGTAAAGTTCCGAATGCACCTAAAGCGAAAACTAAGTATAAAGGTTCTACATTAGATACTGTGTTAAATCAGTTAGGATTAAAATAATCCTAAGCTAGTTTCTATAATTAAACGAAGAACCATTTTATGGATTACTACAGTAAATAGACAGTAAATAAATAAGATTTTAAGTAGCCTTAGCCCTGTATTTTATTGGGTTAAGGTTTTTTAATTACTTTTGAAATAAATCTCTCTGCGTTCAAAAAGCATCAGATTCAGATACAGACATACCAAAAGCGTTATTCTTTCTAATCAAGCTTGTTTAGAAAGAATAACGTTTTTGGTACTTGGGGGTATTAAAATCTCTTAAGTTGATGGACATGTATAATTCCCCCATAGCTGAATTCTCAAGCAGTAAGATAATTATCCTTAAATAACTAATAACCGATTCCATAACTACCACATATGGAATCGGTTATTGTTTGCATAAGTTTCTTTTTATGACAAAGCTTTAATTATTATTTTCAATTAGATGTTTAAACGATTGAATATTTAATCCGAAATTCGGAATATTCTTCGTTTCTTCTGCTTGTTTCACAAGTTTTACTACTAAATCATTGTATGGTGTTAAAATCCCTGAATGCTTCGCTTGGTTAGGAACGATTCCATTAATATAGTCTATTTCTGTTTTTCTTTGCTTTTCAAGGTCTTGTAACATACTCGCTTTTAATAGTGCTTGTGGTTTGAATATCGATCTAAAAACATTCATTCTATCAGCAATATCAGATTCATTTTTTATTTCTAAAGATGAAATATCAAAGCCCCCCATACGAGCAAATTTTATACCTCTTGAGTGACCTACCTTAATAGTTTCATCCGCTAAATGCACTGCACTCATAACACCAAACTCATTATCGAGTACATCACCGTACGTACCCCCAAGCGCTGCTGACATACCACTAAGAGCTACGTTGACCATTAATTTTGACCACTTGATTCCAACAAGGTTGTCCGATAAAACTGTGCCACCTACATGATCTAATACAGATTTTATATTTTGAATTCTTTCAGTCATTGAACCATCAAGTTCACCGATTGTAAATGCCTGCTCCTTAAAAGTACCAAAGTTTGTAGTAAGTTTTGAAACGCCTGGTTCTACCCACGTTGCCCCAAATTCAACTGAGCCACCCACTACTCGCTCTTTACCGACTAATGAAACAATATTTCCCTCAGGAATTCCGTTTTGTAACGAACAAACAACGCTTGTTTCATTTAGGAAAGGAAGTAATTCGCTTATAACGGATTGATTATAAAGTTGTTTCGTAAGCAATAAGACTAAATCATATGTCCCTGACATTTGTTTTGGTGTAACTGCTTTTACTGGTATAGTACATTCTGTTGTGCCTACAATTTTCGCTCCAAATTTGTTTAATGCGTCGACATGAGCCTGATTTACATCAATTAATTCGACGTTTTCTCCGCCCTTTGCAATAAATGCCCCAATAATGGTTCCTAAAGAACCTGCTCCTAAAACTGCAACTCTCATCTTAAACACACCTTTCCTTATTTCGTATTCAGAAAATTATAAACTGGCTGTACAGCATTTAAGGTTAAATCAGTCAAAATATGTGTAGCTGAAACAACTTCAAGGACTGGTAAATCTGCAAGCGGCGCAAGTGCATGCTCAAATAGTTGCAATCGTGCAGGTCCCGTCCAAGCTTCCTTTATTGTGATATCTGTAATTTGAGTACGAACCAAATCACAAACCTTTATTTGTCCTTCATATCCCGTTGCTATCTTAATCATAAAATTTGGGCGGGATATTTCTTTCAGAGCTTCTTTATGATCTAATGGAATATGTTTATAGCCCATTGTTGCAGTTGCAACACGTAATGAACCATAATCAAGTGTCCCAACTAAAGTATCCGAGTCTATAAGCAACTCTGGATTACCTAATTTTTTTGGATAAGCGGACAGTTCACGTCCACTTGCAATCGCTGGGAAGTTGTCAACATACATGGAATGTATATAATCACCCTCTTCTCCATTAAAGCTTACTGGTATAACTTGTCCTGCTTCAGTATAAGAACCAAGTCCAGAAACATCAGGCATCTTCATCACCTCAAACTTAACGAAAGGTTCCTTAATTTCTAAAGGTTCAGGTACAGCTTTACGTAAAGCTGTCATGTCAGTTCTATAAATAATATTTAAATATTCCCGATTCACAAATTTATACGGCGGCATTGGATATGCTGGTGAAGTTAATGGTGTAGTTAAATTTTTTGGCACATTGTTGATATTCATTCGTTTTACACTCCTTATGATGACAATCTTGAGCCTTTATTATTTTGTAAGCTTTCCTTCATGAAAAATTTTCTTTATAAGACATCTTGTAACAAAGCTATATGAATACCTTGCTTCTACATCTGTATTATAATTTATAATTATGATAAAATAAATTTACTTAAATTTATTTTTACTTAAATTTTTTTTAAGGATGTGTCTTACATGAATATCATTCAGCTTCAATATTTAATTGATGTAGGAGAGTTAGGATCTTTCACTGAAGCAGCAAAAAAAAACCGTATGACCGTACCAACAATAAGCCAATCAATTGCACAATTAGAGAATGAATTAGGTGTTACACTCTTTACCCGTTCAAGGAAAGGAACCAATTCAACCATTGAAGGAAAAATCGTTATTCAACATGCGATTACTGTTTTAAAAACGATTAATAAAATGAAGAATGAAATATCATTATTCCAAAGTGAAAATCAGGGGAATATTGTTATTGCTACTATCCCAGGGATGATCTCACAGATAATTGATACTACAATAAAATTTAGGAAAGACTTTCCTCATGTGAATATCCAGTTAGTTGAAGGTGATTCTAGATTAGTCCTAAATTACGTTCAAAACGGCCATGCTGATTTAGGATTTGTATCTTTTAAAACTGAAAAAGAAGAAGAAGTTTTAACATGGGAACCATTAGTCAAAGGTGAAACCTTGTTAGTAATAAATAAACACTCTCATTTGCGTTTTAAGCAGAGTATCTCAGGTGATGAATTAGAGGATGAAATGATTGTTTTGTATAATGATCCCTACTTAAAAAAGATTACTCAAGATATTTTACCAACGCATTTATGGAATAAAGTCTCATTAATAACAAATAGCATAGAAGGTATTTTTCGAATGATTATTCATGAAAATGCAATTACAATTGGCCCCGATTATCTTGTTCATTCATTACCCCCAGAGCAAAAAAATGAAGTTATCACTGTATCCATAAATAAATATAAAACGATCCCCTATTATCTTTGGAAGGTAACAAGAAAAAATGAGAAAGCATCTGAGCTAATAAATCATTTTACAGAGCAATTATTCAGTAATTTATCTAATCAGCACAATTAATATTTTAGACACTAAAGAAACCAGATAGTTTCCCCTAAAAATAACCCTTTACATAGTCTAGAAGTTAGTCTAAAATATGAAAAATATGAACGAAGCCTACATACGTGTCTATAAAAATAAAGGCTTCCTCCTTAAGACTCTGAGTTAGATTGGACTCTATACTCGTATCTTACTGAGGGGCTCTATTTTTTTTAAACCTGATATTTAACGATCTACAGGAATGCTATCCTGCCCCGTTAGCCATCCATGAAGCGCAAAAATCAGCGCTTCACCACAGAGAATGAAAATTGGTCTCTATGTCGATAATGTTTTAATGGCTGGCGAAGAAGGTCGTTGAACTATGGTGCCTTTGAGCCCATCCGTTAGTCTGACTCCGATGACCACGGTGTACCACCGACTGTCGCGCCCTTTATGGGTAGCACTCATGGGAGATTAATCCTTTTTTGGTCGTCGCGCTAGCCTCTACTCAATTTGCTATGATTGGAGGTTTTTGTTTAACGATTTACCAAACTCAATCAGATCAATCATAAGGCTCAGCCTTTTTTTTAAAAGCGTTTTTACTGGGTTTATTTTATTATGGTTTTTTATGGATTTTGAGCTTTTTTAATTTTCATGGGAGTTGAAGAAGAAAAATCAAAAGTATTGTTTAACAGAGTCTATTTTAAAGAAGTAACAATCAAAAAAAGTTCGTAAAAGTGTCCTTTTACAGACGTTTTAATCATGACAAAAAGGCTTCATTTTCCCTGAAGCCTTTCTTAGAAGTACATACATAGGATTATTAAACAAAATTGGATTTACTTTGCCTCTGGTTACACGGACGCTGGCATTACCCGGGTGCCGCCAGCAAAAAGGAAAAAACCACGCTAAGACAATATTATGGAAAAAAGCTTTTTTCTCCTATGCTAAAGGGAAATCAGCTTTTTTTGAACTCTTGATGACCATAATTCCTGACAGAAAGAGCAGCTGTTCCTAAGGATATCAAGACGAGCACACCACCTACTGTAGGGTTGAACTCGACAGAGGTTTGCTCAATGACAATTCCGCCAATAAATGAACCAAAAGCAATACCCATATGGACCGCCGAATTGTTTAAGGCTTGCTGGATATCCGAGGTTTCTGGTGACAGCTCGATCAGATAGCTTTGCATCGCTGGTGTGATCGCCCAGCTTAGCATACTCCATATTACCATCAAGATTAGGAAAACTGGTAAAGCGAAGGTTGTATAAGGGATTGATAACATCGAAACCGCAAAAAGGATAATGACAGATATTATAGTACGCTTTGGGCCGAAACGGTCAGCCAGAAAGCCTCCAATTCCCCCGCCAACTACAGCTGCAATTCCAAAAATTAAATAGACAATACTAACCCATGTTCCATCAAGGCCTAGTTTCATTTTTAAAAATGGAGTTAGGTATCCATATAGTGTTAAATGACCCGTCAACATGACAAAGGAAGTTGCCTGGGCAAATAGAATTTTTCGATTTTTCAATGTACGTAATTGTCTTCCAATTGGAATAGAAGGCTTTGGTGCCATTCTTTCCAGAAAGAAAAACACCCCCGCCATCGAAACTAAGGTTAGGATGGAGATCATGATAAAGGGTGCCCGCCAGCCAAAAGCATTTCCAAGCATCAATCCAATTGGTACCCCTAGTACAAGAGAGGCACTGACTCCCATAAAAACAATTCCGATCGCCCTTGCACGGTATTGTTCAGTTACAATATTTGGCACCATCGTTAAACATAAAGCAATAAGCAATGAACCGCTAGAAGCTGTAATGATACGCCCAACAAGTAAAATACTATAATAGGGGCTGAAAACAGCAATGACATTTCCTATTAAAAAAATAAACAACGTAATTAAAGTTAGCCGTTTTCGTTCCACTCTTTGTGTTACTGTTAACAATATGGGCGCAGCTAACGCGAATGCAAGAGAAAAAACAGTTATAAGGAAACCCGCTTGCGCAAGACTCACATCTAAATCATTCGCGACAATATCTAGTAAACCGCCAATGATTAATTCAACCATCCCGACAACAAACGCGACAATCGCCAATATATACACACGTTTATCCAAAATTTAACTCCCTCTCTAAAAAGCAAAAAATAAATACTCGATAAAAAATAGCCCGCCATGTTTAGCTAGGTCTTTTCTCATTCATTCCAAACTTCTTCTAGTTTTTCTCTAAAGAGTTGGCCCAAGCACAAAAAAGTAATTCGTGGACAGGAATCGATAATGAATCCTGCTTAGGAATTTCAATAACATCCTCTTCTGATCAATGGATTGGTACCAATCTTTTTTATGAACATAAATGAATCTTTCAATACTCCTTTGATTATGTATTCTGTTATAAATATTATAGCACGATTGCTTACAAGGTCTTAACCAGTTCCTTTCAACGCATTCTAGTCATTACCATATTTTTTTAGCATAAAATTAGAATATTAAGGAGATTAATAAATAACCTTTCGCTGTGATAGCATGTGCCAATAAGCTTCTACAATGGATTTATGCACTATTTAGGGCTTGAGGTACGTTCAACTGATTACATGAGTCCCGTCCTAACTGCTTTTATCTATGAAGTACAAGAATACACAAAAAATCTATCATTAAAATTGTTTAACAGCTATCAATCGATAATTGTGAAAAAAAATAAATGATACAGTGGACTTCAATATGAATATTATTCGCAAAAAAAATTGTGAAGATTTACACTTAACGAAGCACAGTAAGAAATTGTGGTGAATTAAGATCTTCAGCAATCGGTTGAAGTTATCAAGAATCGAAAGATTCATAAAGAAACGCCATCCTTTCTTATAATTCTACAGAAAGGATAACGTCTTTTTGGCTTTATGGATAGTGTAAAACCTTAGCTTGATAGCGATGGGGCATGGGGTTCTAACATGAAATAATCATTTTAAGGTTTTTATAAATCTATTTTGTCGCTTTTCGTCCTACTAATAACCAGTACAGAGATAAACTAAAAAGGGTAATGAGTACGAGAATGAATAGGATATTACTAAACATGGAAGCATCCGGATTGCTTATCCCTAGGAAATTTTTTCTCATTGCGGAATGGTCCATCATAGCGGCTGTATAGGCAATTCCGATTGACATAGCGACACTAAGTGTTAAATTATAAAATCCGATTGCTGTTCCTGTTTTTTCTTTCTCAATCGTACAAATGCAAGAATCAAGTAATGGTGCATACATGAATGCAAATGAACTAGAGAATAAAATCATGGATATTATGAATACAACAACAGAAGTTTTTACAAAGAATCCGCCTAATAGTAAGCTGACCATAATGCTAGACATAGCGATTGTAATACATTGCTTGCTTCCCATAACCTTCGCAACTTTTCCAGAAAGAGCCCCGATTATAGTAGCTGCTATATAGCCTGGAATCAATAATAGTGAAATGGTATCTAGCTTCAAACCATAAATCTTTTCAAGTAAGAATGGAAATAAGAAAATATATGCTAACTGTACAGAGTAAATTATAAAAGCAACTCCAAGCAATGAGATAAACTGTTTATTTTGAAAGAATGATATTCCGATAAAAGCTTTTGAGTTCTTGCTGATATAAGTAAGGAACAAGGTCATTGCAACAATAAACAAGAGAAGGTAAATCCAATTGAAATCGGTAATATATAGTAGTAGGGATGCTGAAATGGCTCCAACTAGAAATAATCCTAATACATCTACATTACTGTTTTTCGCTTCTTCCTTAGGAAGATACTTTAAAATAAAAGGAAGGGTGAAAAGTGTTACTAAAGAAAGTAAAAACAGAATTGTCCAATGGAAATATGTTGAAACATAACCTCCAGTTAATGCACCTATAAGCTGTGAAAGAGCAAAACTGCTTGTACTTAATCCTAAAAATTTCTTTTGTTCATTTGCAGGTAAATGTTTTGTTACAAATATCACATATAAGGTTTCAGCTGATGCTAAACCGGCAGTTTGGATAATTCGTGAGATAACAACTAGTAAAAACGAGTGTTGAAAAATATACCCCATGGCAGAACCGACACATATTAAAATAATACCAATACTAAAAAGTTTTCTGATACTAACGGAATCCGCTAAAGCTGCGTAAACCACTGCCCCAATTCCAATTACAAGGCCAGCTAGGGTTGCTTGCCAGCTAACTGTTGTCACTGAAATGTGAAAATCCTTTGCCATGTCAACAGAAATAATCTTAAACGAATTGTCAATTACCAAACATAATAGAAATAATAGTAAGATAACGGGTACTGCTTTCTTAGCACTATATTCCTGAGTTTTTTCCATGCTCACATCTTCATTAATTGTAGACATAGCTATATTCCTCGTTTCTTGTTATTCAGGGAATTGTCTTCCTGAGTCATGATTGTCTGGCTTTTAACTACCAATTGATCCTTTTGTAAAAGGATGGTTTCAGTAATTTCTACACCTTTTGTTTCAATGGGGGGCTTCCTTGTGCACAGTTGTACCCATTTTTGTTTGTTCCTTCTTATAATGTTTAAAAAGGAAGCGTTTTCAAGAACAACCAAAAACATCTTACCTTTTGATTTCGCTTTCATGACGATGCATGATGACTCTTTGGTATATACAATATTGTATGGTTGTCTAAAAATTTGTATGCATCTGAATAATGAAAAGGATATCATACCTTTCCTTTGATCACAACCCATTTTTCTTTTGGAGTTTATCTTTTTTGTTACAAAAAAATCGCCCACCCATTATAATTGTAAGTAACCACACAAACAAAAAATAGGAGACGATTTTTATATGAGTAACCATTCAGCTACTTTCATTCATTAATAACATGGGTCGGTTAATTCTACCAATGGCCTATAGCGATTTAATCCAGAAGATCATGTGGTAAGAGTGATCCATGACATGGAGGAACAAGTAAGAGATGACTTATTCTTCTCTCGTTATCAAGGTGGCGGTCGTAGCTCTTATCATCCCCAAATGATGACGAAGGTAATCCTCTATGCGTATACCCAAAAAATCTATTCTTGTCGTGATATTGCCAAATCATGACGAGAACACCTACCAATGATGTGGCTATTGGGCAACAAACGCCGATTTTCGGACAATCAATCGTTTCCGTTCCGAAAGAATGAAGGATATGATTGAACCCCTTTTCACAGAATTAATTCACCTATTATTGAAACAAAATTATATACCTATGGAGAATTACTTTTTGGATGGAACAAAAGTTGAAGCGAATGCCAATAAGTGTTCTTTCATATGGAAAAAAGCGACAGACAACGAAAAGCTCCAACACAATATTCAGCGCACATTTCAATACATTGAAGAAGCGATTGAACTGGATAAACAATTACTAGTGAGTTCAGAAAAACCTATTCGAAAGGTCACCTCTGAACAATTAACACAAGTGGTAAAACAAGTAGAAAAACAGGTGGAACAAGGGAAAACGGAAGTAGAACAGGAACAAGATAAGGGAGCAAAAAAAGAGAAAAAGAAAGTGTATCAAGAGAAACGAAAAATACATAAGAAACTGAAAGAAGACTATTTACAACGACTACAAAAATAAGAGACTTTCGGTGATTGTAATAGCTTCTCGAAGACAGATATACGTTGTTTCATGCCGCATTTGGAGAAATTAAAAGAAGCCAATGTATTGTTTCCAAGGCGAACTGTCGCCATGCGGGATACGGAAGTGAAACAAATTATTTGTATGCCGTAGAGAAAGAGTTTCAAGTATTGATTCCTCCCCCTATGATGAGGAAAGAAGAAACAAGTTCGTATAAAAAGGATATTCGCAACGCTAGTAACTGGGAATATAAGGAGCACGACGACTATTATATTTGTCCAAACAACCGAAAAGTTACATTCAAAACGTATTCACAGCGTACAGATTCATACGGTCACACAAGAGATTTTAAAATTTATGAGTGTGAGGATTGTTCAGGTTGTCCATTTCAAGAGAAGTGCACAAAAGCAAAAGATAACCGACAAGTTCATTACAATCCAGTGTATGAAGAGTTAAAAGCGAAAGCAAAACGAAGCATTTGGTCTGACGAAGGATCACAAATCTACGCCAAACGAAAAACGGAGGTAGAAAGTTCGTTCGGTCATATCAAGGGTAATCGGTCGTTCCGTCGATTCTCGCTAAGAGGATTGGTGAAGGCAACGATTGAATTTGGGCTGGTCGCCATAGCACACAACTTCCCCCAAACAAGCCGAAAAGAAGCACTTGTTTGAGGGGGAAACTTCCAAAACAACAAAATCCAAGGAGAAAATTTACTTTCTCCTTGGGTTTTAGTCATTTAAAGGACCTTTTAAGGCAGCTCCTTCCAAATTAAATAGAGAACTTTAACGCTTATAGCTCTCGACGAATGGAAATTTATAAGAGATAATGGATTGTTCATTCGATTATTTAGATGCTTTAATCCTAATTTGACTAAATTCTATTGGTATATAGTATTTATTATAAACCACAGGGTATTTGTCGCTGATATATACACTTTCTAAAATTAAATCAAATTCCTCCCCGTGGAAAATTTGGTATTTTAATGACGGAGTATTGGCGGAATTAGAACGTTTAATTTCAATGGTAGAGGAGTTAGCCAGTTCATATACTTTCTCCTCCAACATTTCCAATACTTGCTTCTCGTTATGTAAGTCCAGGTTCAATTTGGAAACGGCTTCTATTGGCATCATAGTAAAAGCAAAAGCTACTATCTTATCGTGATTTTTATACCAGCGTTCCAACGCAACCACTGCAGTCATTTGTTGATTTAATACTTGCATTGCATAGTCCGTTACTAGGTCAATTCGGAAATTAAGTTCGATATCATCTATTTTTTCCGTATAGCATTTATATAAGGGATTCCCCAGCTTCTCTAAGCCATCGCTACTTTCATTATGATGAAATCTTGTAATGAAATTTCCTTTTCCATGGATATTTTTAACCAATCCATCTTCTTGTAAAAGTGCCAAAGCATGTCTTAATGTCATTCTGCTCACGCCAAATATTTTGGCCAATTCGGGTTCTGTTGGAAGTTGGCTGCCTAGAGGAAATGTTCCATCCGTGATTAATTTATACAATTGGTCATACACAATGACGAATAGTGGTTTTTTTTGTTTATTGAGTTCATGAAGTTTATTGTTCATTTTCTTATACCCCTATTCATGACGATAAATTCTATTTCTTCGCGTTTTATATTAGTTTATTTTCTTTTTCTATTGTAGCTTACTTTTCCGCGTAAATTAATACGCTTTCAAAAATTCATTATAATTTGAACTAGGTGTATTTGTCACTCAAACTGATGATGAACGATATTGCGGACCACATCTTCATTAATCAAGATTACGAATTTCAGTGGCTTGCGTTACATGAAGAAGAGGATGATGGGAAGGACTTCTGTTATGACCTTCGAAATCAAGCAGGTATTTTAGCAAACGGAACAGTTAGCCCTTCTTGTTTAGATGGTGAGGGTATTATCAATCCTGAAAATATTACCGATGCTTTATTTTCGGATATTACTGAAGGGGATTCTTGAAGTCAGATTGCGCTCTAGTTATTCCACTACAACTGGAGTAGCTATAAATAATGTAGATAAAGTGAAAGTAGATATTTATTGTATATATTGTCCTCAAACTGATTTATGCTATTATTTTAATCCGAAGTTGTTTCATAAATCGAGCAGTTTAAGGATTGATTCCCATGCCTATCAAGTTAAGATTTTTTAGTAGACTTTAAACAAAAATTTTGTTTCTCTACAGTTAATTATTTATAAGGGTGCATCTTTATTTAATTAGGCAGCCTTGAGGGCATGAATCCGGTAATCTACCGGGCTCTTGCCTTTTAATTTTACCTTGATTCGTTGATGATTGTAGTAATGGATATATTCTTCTAGTTCTTGTTTG
Organism: Peribacillus sp. SIMBA_075; assembly: GCF_046534585.1. Lineage (NCBI taxonomy): Bacteria > Bacillati > Bacillota > Bacilli > Caryophanales > Bacillaceae > Peribacillus > Peribacillus sp. SIMBA_075. Next base: position 19,433 of record NZ_JAWRYN010000061.1, read on the forward strand.
AAATGCTCCATGTTTTCAAATTCTTGAAGATAGAGTAATTCGGATTTTAATAAGCCAAAGTAGTTTTCAATGACCGCATTATCGAGACAATTTCCTTTGCGGGACATGCTTTGTGTATGTTATGTCTCTTCAAATCATGAGAGTATTGTTTCATCTGATAATGCCAGCCCTGATCTGAATGAAGAATGGGTGAATCTTTCGATTCCAAGCGATCAAAGGCTTTATCCAGCATTTTGGAAACGAGGGGATAAACCTACATTTCTTTCTTGTGCAATGGATTTATAGGATTTTTTCCTCTAAGTACACTAAAACTGCATGTGATTTTTCGTCTATCGTATATTTAGTCAAAAAAACTGCACCGCCAATTGTGATACGTTCCCCAATAAGTAGACAGATTAAAAAATAAAATCTGTTTGCCTATTGGGGAGGTTTTTTTATGAGAAAATATAGCTTTTCAAAAGAAGAAAAATTAGAGATTCTAAATTTCTATGAAAATAGCCAATTCACTCTTAATGAGGTGGCCGAGTTGCATAAAGTTGATTCTAGAACGATCAAAGATTGGCAAAATAATTACTTGTTTTTTGGAGAGGATAGTCTTAATAGAAGTGAGAATCATAATACATATCCGAAAGGATTAAAGCTAGCAGCTGTTCAAGACTATATTTCAGGAAGTTATTCATTAAGAGAAACCGTTAGAAAATATAGACTTTCCGGTACATCTGTTTTGCGAAATTGGATTAAAAAGTATACTAGTCATAGTGAATTAAAAGATTCGGGTAAAGGAATGAGCCAAACTATGACTAAAGGTAGAAAAACAACAGTACAAGAGCGCATTGAAATAGCACAAGCTTGTATTGCCAACGATAAAAGTTATCAAGTAACAGCTGAACAATATGCGGTTTCTTACCAACAAATATATCAATGGGTAAAAAAATTCGAAAAATACGGGGAATTAGGCTTACAAGATCGCCGTGGACGTACAAAGTTAGAAGAAGAGTTAAGCACTGAAGACAAGTTTCGTTTAGAAATTCAACGCATGGAACGTGAAAATGAACGATTACGTGCAGAAAATCTCTTCTTAAAAAAGTTAGAGGAAATCGAAAGGAGGCGTCGTTAAGTAAAAGTTGTATACATAACCGTTATATTGCCATTCAAGAATTAGCAGCGAAGGAAGCACTGCCAATCATTTTATTATGTGAAATTGCCGATGTTGCACGTGCTGCTTATTATAAGTGGTTGAACCGTCAGCCATCAGCACGGGAAATCGAGAATGAACAGCTTCTAGAATCAATTCAGTACCTTTATACACAAGTAGATGGGATTTATGGATATCGTCGCATCACACTTACAATCAATCGTCAGCGTGAAAAAGTAGATTTACCGAAGGTAAATAAAAAACGGATTTATCGTTTGATGAAAATGTGTCGATTAAAATCGGTGATTCGTCGAAAACGAAAAAAATATCGTAAATCGAATCCAGATTATGTAGCAGAAAACATACTCAGTCGCAAGTTCAAAGCAGACCAACCGAATCAAAAATGGTGTACAGATGTCACGGAGTTTAAATATGGGAATGGCAAAAAGGCTTATTTAAGCGCCATTATTGATTTATACGATAATTCGATTGTGAGTTATGTATTAGGGCATTCGAATAACAATAAACTTGTATTTCTAACGATGACACCAGCCATACAAAAATTAAAAGAGGATGAGCATCCACTTATTCATAGCGATCGTGGTTATCAATATACTTCAAAACTTTTCAAACGGATGATAGATGATGCCGAGATGGTACATAGTATGTCTAGAGTGGGACGTTGTATTGATAACGGACCAATCGAGGCTTTTTGGGGTACGCTCAAATGCGAAAAATACTATTTAAATAAATATGATACATATGAAGCGCTAAAAATAGCAATTGTAGGATACATTTCGTTTTATAATTCAGAGCGCTATCAAGAAAAATTAGACGGCTTGAGCCCCTTGGAATTTAGGGATCAAGCCGCGTAAAGCATTTTTATTATTTCCACTGTCTACTTGACAGGGAGCACTTCATTGTTAGATGTTGTCTAACAATTGGGGTGCAGTGCACATAACCCTGTCAAGTAGACAGTAAAAAAAGAGTATTTCAAGCTGCGGCCTTTTCTCGATATTCAATCGGGGA
>NZ_JAWRYN010000377.1:0-294 GCF_046534585.1 Peribacillus sp. SIMBA_075
CTTTTCTATCATTTCCATATCATTGTAGTCATCTCCAAATGCAATTACTTCAGATACATCTCGATTTAAGTGCTGTAGAACATGCTGAATGCTATTCCATTTTGAAACATCCGTATGCATAATTTGACATAATGTTCCGTTATCTGTAATGACTGCCTTACACTCATCAGGCAATTCCTTAGTGAACTCCTTATTTATTGAGCCATTAGTACAAACAATTAATTTAGAAGCTTTTTCAAAGTTTAATTTTCTTATATCCATGACTTCACACGGCACATCACCAAAATAATCAGT
>NZ_JAWRYN010000378.1:0-293 GCF_046534585.1 Peribacillus sp. SIMBA_075
GGTGCTGGTCGACAGCGGCGTGGTGCAGGGCGTGGCCGACCTGTACCAGCTCGACCTCGACCAGTTGCTGCAGCTGCGCCTGGTGACCGGCGCCGAATCGCCCGAAGCGTTCCTGCGCGAGGCGCGCGAGCACCTCGCCGAGGCGGCTTACCGCCAGCTCGAGCAGCAGCTGGCATCGCTGGCCGCTGGCGCGGACGGCGACTGGCGGGCGGCGCTGCTGCGCACCGGCCTGCCGGCGTTCGACTGGAACCGCCGCAAGATCGCCACCAAGTGGGCGGAGAACCTGGTCCAGG
>NZ_JAWRYN010000379.1:0-293 GCF_046534585.1 Peribacillus sp. SIMBA_075
CGATCAACACAGATGCCAATACGGTCAATGCGACTGCAAATGCGCCGTAAAGGGTAAGCCCGGCAGTTGTCACAATCAAGACTGCAAGCACCGCAATCAGCAGCGAAATATAAAGTGTACTGAAAATTTCATTGACGTTTTCGGCTTGGGAAACATAGCGTTCAGCAGAAATGACAGCAGGCAATTCTTCATTGAAGCCATCAATTACTTCGCTGACACGGTCATCGACAGACGGCACATCTTGCCCGGTCTGCAAAAAGACCGTATAGGAAACGGACGGCTCGCCTTCAAAG
>NZ_JAWRYN010000380.1:0-293 GCF_046534585.1 Peribacillus sp. SIMBA_075
CTGGCCAGCTGAGTCCTGCTTTTTGGAAAATGTCTTTGGTGTTTGCCAGCCATCTTTGTCTCAGTAGCTCTTCGCCTGTAATCAGACCAAAGCGAACGATATTTTCTGCATTTTGACCGAGGCTACTAAGCTCTCCCGCATCTTCCCACACCTTGGCCATTCCAGCTTCCAGTTTTTGGCGCGCCTCTTTCGTACTATTCGCCAGCTGTTTTAACCATACCTGCCAGTGCATCAAATGGTAGCGATGCTCTGTCAGCATTTTGCGACTAATCATAGCAAGCGGCTCATAGGAG
>NZ_JAWRYN010000062.1:0-19687 GCF_046534585.1 Peribacillus sp. SIMBA_075
CAGGCAAAAATTCAAAGGGAATCTCAAAAAGGGGTTCGGAATTTTTTAATTCCGAACCCCTTTTGTCTACAAACTGAGAAGTTCACGACAGTGAACTTCCCAGACTGTAGACAAACTCGAAGAAAAGCGAGTTTGCCTGCAGTATTTTTTTAAAAAACGTCTCAGTTGTTTTCAGCCGGAGCAAATATTCGGCCGTACACCGTACTTTTTCGTCCTACATCGCACTTTATTCGACCGTCCCGCATTATTCGGACTCCGTAGCATTCTTTTTGCGGTCCACATATTGAAATCGGCTTCTTCCCGCCGGTTCCTTGCCAAGCTCCTCACCGCAAGCATTTAGCGGTGAGGAGGCTCCAGACTTTTGGCAGGAGTGTCGCACAATTCCTCAATTTGGTTTCATCACAAATAAAAGTCTTATATTAAAATCAAGAAAGGGAATCGGGATGAGAGCATTCCGAACCCCATTTTAATCGACAAACTTAAAGAAGTTCACGTCTTCATAAACCCCACGATTTCAATAAAAGGTTAATGGCCTTTTCCAATTCATCTTCAGGAATCCCCGCGAAGCCCAAAATGATTTTTGGGGGATTTTCGTCAATTTTTTCGATTGAATATGTGGAAAGTCCATATATTTTAATATGGTCTTTGTTTGCCTTTTGAATAAGTGTCTGTTCGTCCATGCCGTTCTTAACGATGAGAACGATATGTAATCCTGAGCGTTCACCAATGATGTTTATTTGCTCATGGGGTTTAAACAGATCGATCACTTTATCCAACTTGCGCCTGTAAACTTTCCTCATCCGATTTAAATGCTTTTCGAAATCCCCTTCCTTCATGAACTGTGTCAACACATGTTGATCAATCCGTGAAACGCTTGAATGGTAAAAGGATAATTCCTGTTGATGCATTTGTAACAATGGGGCGGGAAGAACCATATAACTGATCCGAATTGATGGCATCAAAGATTTGGAGAATGATCCTAAGTAAATCACCTTTTCACCAGCATCCATACTTTGTAAGGAAGGAATTGTTTTTCCACTATAACGAAATTCACTATCATAATCGTCTTCGATAATATAGCGGTTTGCTGCACCTTGAGCCCAGTTCAACAATCGAGTCCGTCTGTTAACAGATAGGATTGTCCCATAAGGGAAGTGATGTGATGGAGTGACATACACTACGTCGATCTTTGAATTCTCAATTGGGTTGACCTTTACGCCTTCTTCATCAATTTGCAGTGGATGGACTTCATTTGGGTAGCTGCGTAATATCCGGTGAATCAAGTGATACCCTGGATCTTCAACACCATAAATGGTATTTTTATCGAAAAGAAGGACAAGCTGCTGCAATAAAATTTCCATTCCTGCACCAATGATGATCTGTTCGGGAACGCATTGAACTCCGCGTGCATGATACAAATAATGGGCAATTTCACATCGTAATTCATATTCTCCTTGAGAATCCCCCAGTAAAAGAAGTTCTTGATGTGCTTCATCAATTTTATTTTTCGTGTATTTTCTCCATTTTTCAAAAGGGAAGTTTTCCGTATCAATTTGGCTGGGATGAAAATGATACAACACTTCCCCTTCTTTATCATTAATTTTTTCCAAGGAAACTTGGTTGGTTTGTGTATACTCTAGATCCTCAAATGTTTGAATATAGTAACCTTTTCTTGGTATGACTTCAACGTATCCTTCAGCAGTTAATTGTTCATATGCAGTCTCGACAGTGTTTTGACTAATCTGAAGGAACTCTGCCAATTTACGTTTGGAGGGCAGTTTTGTGCCGTAAAGTAGACGGCCATCAATGATTTCTTTTTTAATATGTGAATATAATTGTTCGTACAAAGGAACTTCACTAAATCGATTTAAATCACAAGTTAGCATATTCATTTTGTTTCCACCTTTTTCGATAAAATTAACTGAACCCATTAAATTTATTAAAACTGACACTTTCAATGCGGTCAACATTTTTTTATACTAAGCCTAACAAATCTAAAAAATGCAAATATTAGGGGGAAGAGAAATGGAAAAATTATTAGGAACTGACACAGTAAAAAGAGGAATGGCACAAATGCAAAAAGGTGGCGTAATTATGGACGTCATTAATGCAGAACAAGCAAAAATCGCTGAAGCATCAGGTGCTGTTGCAGTCATGGCATTGGAAAGGGTACCTTCAGATATTCGTGCTGCTGGTGGAGTAGCAAGAATGGCGGATCCGCGTATCGTTGAGGAAGTAATGAATGCTGTATCTATCCCAGTCATGGCTAAAGCAAGGATTGGCCATATTGTTGAATCAAGGATTCTGGAATCCATGGGAGTGGATTATATCGATGAAAGTGAAGTGCTGACTCCTGCCGATGAAGAATATCATATTTTAAAAAGTGATTTCACAGTTCCTTTCGTTTGTGGTTGCCGTGATTTAGGCGAAGCTTCACGCCGTATTGGCGAAGGAGCATCGATGCTTCGTACAAAAGGAGAACCAGGTACGGGTAATATTGTGGAAGCTGTGCGTCATATGAGAAAGGTACAGTCCCAAATTCGTAAAGTGAGCATCATGAGTGATGATGAATTAATGACTGAAGCAAAAAATATCGGTGCCCCTTTCGAAATTTTAAGAGAAATCAAACGGACAGGAAAATTGCCTGTAGTTAACTTTGCAGCTGGCGGAATTGCCACTCCAGCAGATGCAGCGCTTATGATGGAATTGGGAGCAGATGGCGTATTCGTGGGATCTGGTATTTTTAAATCAGAGAATCCAGAAAAATTCGCATCGGCAATCGTTCAAGCTACTACATATTTCACCGATTATGAGTTGATTGGCCGGTTGTCAAAAGAGTTGGGCAGTGCAATGAAAGGAATTGATATTTCTAAACTAGCTCCAGCAGAACGGATGCAGGAACGTGGATGGTAATATGATAACTATCGGTGTTTTGGGATTACAGGGTGCAGTCGAGGAACACTTGAACCAAATCAAAGCTGCCGGCCAACAAGCAATAATAGTAAAAAAACCCGAACAGTTGCATGAAATCGATGGCTTAATCATTCCAGGCGGAGAAAGCACTACGATGAGAAAGCTAATGGATCGATACGGATTTATGGAACCGATCAAAACTTTCTTCGAACATAAAAAACCTATTTTCGGTACATGTGCGGGGATGGTATTGGCGGCCAATGAATTGAATGGTGATGAGAAGGCCTATCTTGAACTAATGGACATTTCCGTGAAAAGAAACGGGTTTGGCCGCCAAAGGGATAGTTTCGAGGCCGAACTATCAATCAAAGGACTGGAAGAACCTTTTAAGGCAGTTTTCATCCGGGCGCCATTCGCGGATGGTATTGGAGAAGATGTGGAGATATTGGCTGTTTATGAAGAGAATGTTGTGGCTGCGAGACAAGAACATGTCCTTGTCAGTGCTTTTCATCCAGAATTAACAGGGGATGATCGTTTCATGCAGCTTTTCATAGAAATGGTGAAGACATCCATATTTAAAGAAGAATTGAAAACCTGTTAACCAAAGTAAAAGCTGTCCTATCATTAGGACAGCTTTTACTTTTATGTGCTATTGACTGAAAGTGATTAAAATAATATATTGCTTGAATTTACTATTCTATAGTTCTACAATAAAAAAAGTAAGTATTTACTTACATTTTTATTTTGGCTTGAAAGGGGAATGTATATGACAGCAAGAGTTGCAGTTATTACAGGAGGAGCAAGCGGAATTGGCCGAGCAGCATGCTTGAAATTCGCAGAAAAAGGGGACAAGGTCGTTGTTGCGGATTTTAATGATGAAATGGGACAGGAAACCGTTGAACGGATTAAAGCGGATGGCGGAGAGGCCATTTATGTAAAAACGGATGTTTCTAAGCTTGAAGAGGTTGAAGCGTTAATCAATAAAGCGGTGGAAGCATACGGAAGGGTCGATATCATGTTTAATAATGCCGGCATCGGGGGCGGTGGGATGATCCTCGATCAAGATATGGAAGGGTACTTCAAAACGATTGGTGTGAACCAGCACGGAGTGGCCTTTGGAATCATGGCAGCGGGACGAAAAATGAAGGAACTAGGTAACAATGGTGTCATTATAAATACAGCCTCTGTGTTTGGCTACTTAGCTTCCCACGGGACTTTCGCCTATCAAGCGTCTAAAGGCGCCGTAAGGATGATGACACAGACAGCTGCTTTGGAATTGGGTGCTTACGGAATACGCGTAGTGGGCATTGCACCAGGCGGTGTTGACACTCCAATCATACAAGGCTATAAGGATATGGGAATCATCGATAAATTGCATGCAAGTCAAATGCGCGGTAAATTAATTAAGCCCGAAGCAATCGCAAATGCTGTCTATCTATTATCTTTGGAAGAAGCGGATGCAATCAATGGAAGTGTAGTCATGGTTGATGATGGCTATGCATCTTTTAAATGATTTTCTGAAAAAGAAAACATCGTCGCATTCAGACGATGTTTTCTATATATGATATTTGGGAATATTGATTTCTATAGATCAAAGGTAATATTGACCGATTAGCACCATCGAGATATCATGGGAAATAGATTGGTGAAACCGGTCTTATCTTTATAAAAGAAGGTTGATATTTTTGAAAAAAGGGCAGCAAACCAAAGAACGAATCATAAATGTAGCCCGGACGCTTTTTGCCACCAAAGGTTTTGACATGACAAGAACGAATGAAATTGCCTCTGCATGCAATGTTTCCGAAGCTACTATTTATAAATACTTTGAAAGCAAAAAAGATTTGCTTCTGGCTACAATTACTCCTAATGAAAAAGAGGAGTCTGAAGACGGGACTAGCCATCTATCTACTGATGATCTTGTGGAGAATCACGTTTGCACCATGATAAACAAAATTCTGGAAAATAAAGAACAATTTTCGATATTATTTCGGGAAACGCAATTCGATCAAGATATTTCAAAGCAATATGTGGATCAGATTTTCAAGCCGAATGCCAAACATGTAGAAATACAAAAAAGAATAGATAGCGGAGAGATACATTATATTTCTGATATTATTCTATTTAATGTAGGGATCATTTCCTTCACATTGGCGTTATCCACTCATTATGAGATTCATCAACAGAAAAAGGAACCATATTTTACTGCTGAGCGAATTAAGAGCATTGCTCAACTTTTGGTTTATGGTATTCATGGGAAAAACAATCATACATAATAAAACGGTCATATTTAAAGGCATGAGCATCAAGCCGTAAATATGACCGTTTTATTTTTGAATGGGAAGCGATCATTCTTATTGACGAAGTCAATTCGTGAATTAAATAAACAGGTGTGTAAGATTTGACTTATATTTTTCAGACTATTACGATAAATACATGCTGCACGATATGACATTATGAGGATTTTATCTGGAAATCATGTAACATGGAGGGGATTTATAATGAGCGAAATCGTAATTTTATCAGGAAGTCCAGCGGTTCCATCAAGAACGGACATATCACTAAAACATATTCAATCTTTAGTTGAAAAAGAAGGATTTACCACAACTTATTACTCAATTACGGAATTCTCAGCAGATGATTTATTCCAGGGGAAATATAATAGTGAAGAAATTTTAAAGCTTTCAGAAAAAATTCAAGAAGCTAGAGGAATTATTATTGGTTCACCTGTATATAAGGCCTCTTACACAGGCATATTGAAAGCCTTGATTGATATGCTGCCAGAAGGAGCTTTTAAGGGAAAGCCAGTGCTGCCAATTATGATTGGCGGAAGTAACAGGCATTTATTGGCGATAGACTACGCGCTTAAACCATTAATTTCAATATTGAAAGGCGAGCCGTTGCAGGGCATATATTTTGTGGATAAGGAAATAGATAAACAGAATTCAGAAAACCCGATTAATGATTTGAATTTAGTGGATCGGGTTCAAAGTCAGGTTCAGGAATTTGTAGAAGCGATTCAATTAAGGAATTAATGGCTGCAAGCTATCGACTTCAACAAAAGGACTGGTATTCGAATAATTTTTTTTTGAATAATGCCAGACGTCAATAATAGGCTAATTAATGAAAATAGGCGCATTTTTTTGGAGACTTTAACTAAAAAAATGAGTCTATTTTCGTATTTAAATGAACATAAAATCATTAATGGAATAGTGTGTATAAAAATAACAGTTCAACCAGTATATTAAACCAAGTTAATTTATAAGAAAACTCCATTGACAAGGATTAAATTTATGTTAATATTTAAAATAATAAAACTTATCCAGAGCGACGGAGGGAATTGGCCCTTTGAAGTCCAGCAACCTGCATGATATGCAAGGTGCTACATCCAACAAAATGTTGATCATTTTGGAAGATAAGGTAATGAATATTTACCTTGGAATCTTTCCATCATGGAAAGATTTTTGTTTTTCGAAAAAATTATTGGCAAACCATAGCAATGTAAGGTTGTTAGGAATTATATAAATTTAAGAAATTCGTTTAATCAGCCTCTAAAAATAAGATATTCCGGAATTCCTTAAAGGGGGAACAGGTTTGGATAAAGAGAATCAGCTTGCAGAAATATTTGAACGACTTCAAGAAATGCTTAATTCAATGAAATATGGATCCATTACACTTATTGTCCAAGATGGTAAAATCATTCAAATGGAAAGAAATGAAAAACTAAGAATTAAATAAGGTATCTGCTGACTAGAAAAACTAGAGGCGGGTTTAACTGATATAAAGAGAGTATTGGTTAGATTCGTCTCTTTTTCCTAGGATCGTATAACTCGAGAAGATTACAACGGGAATTGATCTACAGTTACTCTAACCTGTGAAACATAGAGCAAGTTCTTAGAGGGGGTAATAAAGTTGGCTGCATTAATAAATTATGAAAATTTCAACACCGGGGATTTACCTGCATTTCCTGAAGATAGTGAGACAAAAGGTGCTTTGGAAGTTCTGCAATGGGCGAATGAACAATATGGAAACAAACTCATTTATGCCTGTAGTTTTGGTATTGAAGGCATCGTGCTTACGGATTTATTGGCGAAGGTCAACCCATCGGCAAAAATTGTTTTCCTGGATACAGATGTACATTTCGAGGAAACTTACCAACTGATCGATCAAGTGAAAAAGAGATATCCAAGGCTTTCGATCGAAATGAAGAAACCTGCCTTGACGCTTGAGGAACAAGCAGCGGAATATGGAGATGAATTATGGGTTAGTGATTCCAATAAGTGTTGTAACATCCGGAAAATCACTCCGCTTACTGATGTGCTTTCAACGGCAACAGCCTGGCTTTCTGGACTGCGGAGGGAGCAATCCGAAACAAGGGCGCTGACCGAGTATATCAACAAGGATAATAAGTTCAAATCGATTAAAATATGTCCACTCATTCATTGGACATGGAAAGATGTTTGGCGTTACGCCCACAAAAATGGACTTCCGTATAATATCCTGCATGATAATGGATATCCGAGCATTGGCTGTAAAACGTGTACGGCACCTGCCATCAATGCCGATGACTTACGCTCAGGCCGTTGGCAAGGAGCGCAAAAAACAGAATGCGGATTGCATTTATCTTAAAATAAATAGAAACCATAGGGGGAAATTAGCATGACAATCAGTCTACCGCACGGAGGAACAATAATCGATCTTTGGGAACCAAAATATGATTTTAGTAAAATAACAAAGTCAATCGAAATTGATGAAATAGCATTAAGTGACCTTGAATTGATAGGCACTGGTGCCTACAGTCCAATTAAAGGATTCTTTACGAAAAGTGATTATGAGACAGTTGTCAAGGATATGAGACTTAGCAGCGGCCATGTTTGGAGCATCCCGATTACGCTGCCTTTGACTGAAAAAGCTGCAGAATCTCTTATTATAGGTGAAGAAGTGAAGCTGACTCATGAGGGTGAAACATATGGGGTCCTCTCCGTTTCTGATATTTTCACTCCCGATAAACAATTGGAAGCGACTTTAGTATATCAAACGGATGATGGGGAGCATCCTGGAGTGAGAAATTTATATAACCGCGGGGATGTATATGTCGGCGGAGAAATAAAGTTAGTCAAGAGAATAGAGCGTCCGCTATTTCAAGCCCATTATTTGGACCCAGTTGAGACAAGGAAAGCTTTTGCTGAAAAAGGCTGGGAAACCGTTGTCGGATTCCAAACGAGGAACCCTGTTCACCGTGCGCATGAATACATTCAAAAGACAGCTTTGGAGATTGTCGATGGCTTATTCTTAAACCCTCTTGTAGGGGCCACTAAATCCGATGACATTCCGGCAGATGTACGAATGGAGAGCTATAAAGTGCTGCTTGATAAATATTATCCCAAGGATCGTGTCTCTCTTGCCGTTTTCCCTGCTGCCATGCGTTATGCAGGACCAAGAGAAGCCATTTTCCATGCGATGGTCCGTAAAAATTATGGTTGCACCCATTTTATCGTCGGACGTGATCATGCGGGTGTGGGCGATTATTACGGCACATATGATGCTCAAAAAATCTTTGGGAATTTTAACGCGGATGAATTAGGGATCACACTATTATTCTTTGAACATAGTTTTTACTGTAAAGCATGTGGCAATATGGCTTCAGCTAAAACTTGTCCGCATGGAAAGGAAGACCATGTCATCCTGTCCGGAACGAAGGTAAGGGAAATGTTGCGAAATGGAGAAATTCCTCCAGCTACCTTTAGCCGTAAAGAAGTCATCGAGGTGTTGATCGAAGGTCTAAAAAAGAATGAAGTTTATAACTGATTGGACATAAATTGAAGGATCACATGATGAGGGGGATTATTATATGAGTAAAAGTACGAATGTCACTTGGCATGAAACGTCATTGACCAAGGAGCTCCGCCGGAAGCAGAACGGGCATGAAAGCACAGTTCTTTGGTTTACAGGACTATCTGGTTCCGGAAAATCAACGATTGCTAACGCGGTCGCTAAAGAGTTATATAATCGGAATATTCGAAGTTATGTTTTGGATGGTGATAATATCCGCCATGGTTTAAATAAAGATTTAGGTTTTTCTGAAGAGGATCGAACCGAGAATATCAGGCGGATAGGTGAGATTTCCAAGCTCTTCGTGGATAGTGGGCAGTTCGTATTGACCGCCTTCATATCACCTTTTAGAGCTGATCGGCAGATTGTACGTGATTTACTCGAAGAAGGCGAGTTTATTGAAGTATACATAAAATGTCCGATCGAAGAGTGCGAAGTGCGTGATCCAAAAGGTCTGTATGACAAGGCGCGTAAGGGAATCATTAAAGACTTTACCGGAATCGACTCTCCATACGAAGAACCTGAACAACCGGAAATCATTTTAGAATCCGACCAATACAGCATTGAAGAATGCGTTGAACAGGTAATCGGCTATTTGACAGCAAAGAAAGCGATCTAATCAAGGAGGAAATGTAATGGTTTACGAGAAATTTTGGTCGGAAAATCCACTAATCGCTAAAAATAAAACGGAAATCTGGAAATTGGAAAAAGACGGATTGAAGATATTCGATGATATTCCACATTACGCTGCAAATGGTTTTGATTCCATCCCTAAAGAGAATTGGGATATGTTCAAATGGGCAGGCCTATACCTGCAACGGCCAAAAGAAGCTGGTTACTGGATGATGCGTGTCGTTATTCCCGGAGGTATCCTAACTTATGATCAACAAATGGCACTAGCTAACATCGCTAAAGATTATGGGAGGGATGTATATGATATTACAACCCGTCAAGCCATTCAATTTCACTGGTTGACCATCGAACAAGTCCCGGATATCTTAAGCCGTTTAGAACAGGTTGGACTGACTACGGCCGGTGCATGCGGTGATATCACACGTAATATCATCGGGAATGCATTAGCTGGCATCGACCCTGACGAAATTTTTGATACACGTGAAGTCCTTAATGATGTATTTGAGTATTTCCGCCTTAACGAAGACTATTCGAACCTTCCAAGGAAATATAAAATGTCCATTAGTGCCAATATCCATAATGCTTCGAATGCTGAAATCAACTGTGTTTCATTCAATCCAGCTACAAAAGAAATTGATGGAGTAATGGAAGTTGGCTTTCACGTAAAAGTGGGCGGGGGGCTTTCCTCCGTTCCGATGCTGGCAGAAGAACTTGACTTATTCATTTTACCTGAAAAAACAGTCGAAGTAGCAGCAGCCATCACGACCATATTCCGTGACTTTGGCTACCGTGAAAAGCGTCATCGCTCCCGATTGAAATTCCTTGTGGCTGACTGGGGTCCTGAACAATTCAAGGGAAAATTGCTGGAATACACGGGGCCGCTTCCTGAAAAGGGAGAAAGTGCAGTGAAGGGATGGAATGCAGGTTATTTCTATGGCATCCATAAACAAAAACAAGATGGTCTGAACTATGTTGGAGTCAATATACCAGTTGGTCGTCTAAATCCAGACGAAGTGATCGAGTTTGCCGAACTTGCGAAGAAATATGGAAATGGTGAAATCCGCAACTGTAATTCTCAAAATTTAATCATTCCAAATGTGCCGGATGCAAAACTTGAGGAATTAAAACAGGAATCCATCTTTGAAAGATTTCCATATCAACCAAAAAAATTCATTGGTTATTCCGTTTCTTGTACAGGCATCGAGTATTGTAACCTGGCACTCGTTGAAACAAAAAAACGAATGAGGACCATTTCTGAAACACTGGACAAGGAAATAGATCTCGATGTGCCTGTAAGGATGCATATGGTCGGTTGTCCGAATAATTGCGGTCAAAGAGCAATCGCCGAAATAGGGCTTCAAGGCATAAAAATGAAAAATCAGGACAAAAAGATGGTCGAAGCTTTTGAGATTTACGTCGGAGGAACGCTGAATGAAGGCGGGAAGTTCAATGAAAAACTTAAAGGAAAAGTGGAAGCTGAACAGCTCTATCATGTTCTGAAAGAACTGATCCTATTTTTCAAAGAAACAAAGCTTCTATCCGAAACCTTCCTTGATTTTGTGGAAAGGGTAGGAATAGCAGAGCTACAAAGTAAGCTTGATGATATAATGGCCGAAGTGGCCGTTTAATAGGGGAAGGTAAGCAATTCATGAATCTATACAGATTTGAAGTCACTATCAAGGAAGAGCCAATCCATGTCATCATTGTTGCCGATTCAGATGAAAAGGCGTTTGAACTTGTTGATATCGAGCTGGAAAAGCATTATTTGAAAATGCCTGAGGTGGACGACATCTCATTATACGAAAAAAAGAAAATTAAAAATGGAGCTGGTTTCATTTTATCGGAATTCGAAACGATTCTCTAAGGGAAGGCAGGTTGCATAAATGGGGAAAGTATATCTAGTAGGAGCCGGTCCCGGAGATCCAGATTTAATTACATTAAAAGGATTAAAATGCATTCAAGAAGCTGATGTCATTTTATATGATCGACTTGTCAATAAAGATCTATTAAATTATGCAAAAGCCGATGTAGAGTTGATTAATTGCGGTAAACTTCCGGATTACCATTTATTGCAGCAAGATACTATCAATCGTTTCCTGATCAAGTATGCAAAAAAGGGAAAAGTCGTCACCCGATTGAAAGGTGGCGATCCATTCGTCTTCGGTAGAGGCGGAGAGGAAGCGGAAGCCCTTGCCACAAGTGGAGTGAGCTTTGAAATTGTACCAGGAATTACAGCTGGAATTGCCGCTACAGCCTATGCAGGAATTCCAGTTACACATAGGGACCACGCTTCATCTTTCGCGTTCGTCACCGGTCATCGGAAAAAGGATGAAGAGGATAATATCAAGTGGGAAGCCCTTGCAAAAGGAATCGATACATTAGCCATTTACATGGGTGTTAAAAACCTGCCATATATTCAAGGAAAACTTATGGAGCATGGAAAAAGTCCAGAGACTCCGGTAGCCCTCATCCATTGGGGGACTTTAAAAACACAAAGGACAGCTGTCAGTACCTTGGCTAATGTAGTGGATACGGCCAAAAACGAACAGATTTCGAACCCTTGCATGATAGTCGTGGGCGATGTCGTTAATTTGCGTGAAAAAATTAAATGGTTTGAAGCAAAACAAGCCGAAAATTTGTTGGCAAATGAGGCATTTTAATGGAAGCCATTTTATACATTTGCCATGGAAGCCGCGTTAAAGAAGCTTCAGCCCAAGCCATTGACTTTATTAAAGTTTGTATGGCAGCGCAGCCAAATTCCATTCAGGAGTATTGCTTCTTAGAATTGGAAACTCCAACGATAGAAGACGCCTACGAACGGTGTGTACAAAAAGGAGCGACGAAAATCATCGCTATTCCCGTTCTATTGCTGACTGCTGTACATGCAAAATATGATATACCAGTCATATTGAACAAAATGAAAAAACGGTTCCCTGCAGTTGACTTGAGATACGGAAGACCGATTGGTGTCAGTGATAAAATGGTTGACATTTTAGTGGAACGGTTGGAAGAAACAAAAGAGCGGGTTACTGAGGATTCTTTGGTTTTATTGGTCGGAAGGGGCAGCAGTGATCCCGATGTGAAAAGGGATTTAGGCCGAATAGCGGATTTGCTTAGGAACAGGTTTCCAAAAAGCCGGGTCCAGGAATGTTATTTGACAGCTGCCACACCAAGCTTTGAAGAAGCATTGGATTTTGCTGAGGAATCCCGACCAAACCAAGTTTTTATCATTCCTTACCTATTGTTTACTGGTATCTTAATGAAGTCAATCGAAAATAGGCTGAGAAAGATCCAAAAAAAGGGAAGGCAAAAAATCATACTTTGCCGTTACTTAGGTTATCATCCAAAGATTGAACATGCAATATCAGAACGAATTCATGAAGTGAGTGGAGAGGGAGCTTATGTATCCAATTACGCTTAATATCGCGAACAAGAAGTGTGTCATTATCGGCGGTGGAAAAATTGGTTACTTTAAAGCCGGCCCCTTGTTGGAAGCTGGTGCTGAAGTGACCGTCGTAAGCCCTGAGATATGCGAGGGATTTCAACTATTGGAAAAAGAAGGCAAGGTTCGAGTTTTACTAAAAGAAGTGGAAGAAACCGACTATAAAGATGCCTTTTTAATCATAGTTGCAACAAACTCTACATTAGTTAATGAACGAGTTTATGAGAATACATCCCAAAGTCAGTTAGTAAACGTAATTAGTAATCATGAGCTGGGTAATTTTCATATTCCGGCTACATTGAATAGAGGCATGCTTTCCATAAGTGTTTCTACCAATGGAGCAAGTCCGACACTGGCAAAAAAAATCCGGAATGACTTAGGGGAAGTATATGATGAGTCATTTGAAGAATATCTTGAATTCCTTTTTGAAGCAAGGATGATTATTAAGAAGAGTTCATTTTCAAAAGAGGCAAAATCTAAGTTGTTGAAAGAGTCAATAGAGGATGTTTATAAATATTCCTTAAAAGAAAGATATCGTTTTTTAGCTAGGCTTTTGCCAGTTGAAGCTGAATAAGTAAATCATTGGGCTGATCAGAAAAACTGAAGGCACCTAACCAACATGTCATTTCATTTTGGTTAGGTGCCTATTCGTGTCTTAAAAGAAATTTGAATGATCTATTCAGGCAACTGTAACCGTCTGTCGGGTCGATGTTATCAAGGTTCTATTTTATTGAAAAAGGGGAAGGTCATGAAAAAGTTAATTGTTTTAGCCTTTATCGGGTTTTTAGCCCAATTAATAGATGGTTCACTTGGAATGGGGTATGGGGTGAGTTCCACTTCCTTATTGCTGACATTCGGGATTGCCCCTGCAGTAGCATCGGCATCCGTTCATTTATCGGAAGTAGTGACCACAGCAGTGTCCGGAGCTTCACATATAAAGTTTGGGAACGTGGATAAAAATATGGTCTATCGCTTGATCATTCCAGGTTCGGTGGGCGCATTTGTAGGTGCATGTTTCCTGAGCAACCTTCCTGCCGAATTAGCTAAACCGTATATTGCCATTTTTTTATTTGGCCTTGGTGTGTACGTTTTATTCCGCTTTTTATTTATTTTTAAACCGTCAAAGGAAAACGAAACGGTAAACCCATTAACCGCAAAACAATCCATTCCGTTAGGCCTTTTTGCCGGCTTTTGTGATGCAACTGGCGGAGGTGGCTGGGGCCCGATTGCAACGCCTGTTTTATTGTCAAAAAAAGGGATGACTGCGAGAAAAGCCGTAGGAACTGTAGATACGAGTGAATTTGCCATCGCTTTCTTCGGAAGTCTTGGTTTTATCCTTTCTCTTGGATGGGAAGCGGTCAATTGGCTTTGGGTGGCCGCGTTGATTATTGGCGGAGTGGTTGCGGCACCAATTGCAGCCTGGCTCGTCAGAATGCTACCTGCTCAATTAATGGGTGTTTTAGTAGGTGGTTTCATTATCTTAATCAATGTACGAACCCTATTAGCCGCATGGATTCCGATTGAAGCCCATATATATATCTATACAGGCATCGTGATTATATGGCTTTCAGGAATTCTTTTTACCATCAATAAGATGTCCACAGCAAGAAAAGATGATCATATCGAACAACAACAGCAGAATGTTTCCTAATTCCCGAGTTAGGCAGAGGTTGATGTACACAAAAGGAAATTCAGTTACCTACTATGAAAACTCGTAGGTACATAAATACCTACGAGAAAAGTCATTAAAGTCTTTCAATGAAAACTAGATCCTATTTATAGACTTAATCAGTTCCCAGCCCCATAGCTGTGTCCATTAAGTATACGCTTTTAAGTTATCTTAAAAATCGAGAGACTTATGCCTCCAATATCTATGTAGTTTTATTCTCCTAGCAAAGAATCAAGAGCACCCCTATCCAAGACCATCTTTATCATTATGAGAGTTTTATATTTCAAAACAGCAGCAGAACCATTAATTGATGGCCTGCTGCTGTTCAAATGATTGAATTGTGCTTTCATATAATTCAATAAGCGGTAATATATTTTTTTTACTATCGAAATGTTCCAATACAAATTTTCTTAATTCCCTGCCTGTTTGAACTCCAATACTTGATTGATGGAGGTTTCGTAAGTCCCGATAAATAATGGCCTGGCTGCTGGCCTGTTTTGCAGCATGATCCCCAAAGTAGCATTTCCACGCTTGTTGAAAGTTATTACTATTCACTTCCCCAAAGTATCCGAGATTTCCACACGAAATAACGGGTCTCTCGCATGCCATTGCTTCCAAAGCAACCCTGCCAGTACCAACAACATAGTCTGCAAGCGCATAATAGTCCTTCACATTTTGTTGTTCCCCGGTGAAATGAATGAACTCTTCCTTACACGAAGAATGGATACTTGCTGCCATATTCTTAATATCCTTTAGTTGGCTTCCGTTGCCTACGATGATCACATGAAGGTTGGGAATATCCTTTAATTTTAAATCCCTGCAGGCTTTGATTAAAAGCATGCAGATTCTTGCTTTATGTCGAGTTATCCTGCTGCAGTATAGAATTACTTTAGCTTTCGGAGGAATATTCATTTTTACCCTTAATTCCAATGAAGGGGAAGGGGAAAAATCGGTTGTATCAATACCATTTGCAATTATTGAAATATTCTTAGGGAAAAATGGCTGAATATGTTTTTTTACCGGTTCACTAACCGCAACTGCGGCATCTGTAATCCGTAAGACACTTTTTATATCAGATTCAGGGAAGTATGTCCCGTGAAGAGTGAATATGAACGGAATGTTTGAGAGTTTCGCAGCCTTGGCAGCGATGTTGCCCGATGTAATCTGGTGACCATGCACTAGTGAAATCTGTTCTTTTCGTAACAAATCTACCAAACTGTTTAATAATAGAGATTCTGCCTCGGAATTGATTGTTAATGTTTTAGGAAAATTCATTTGATGAATTTTACATCCCGTTTCTCGTAATCGACTTATCATACTCCCGTTTCCTGTAACAACTGCTGTATAAATTCCTCTAGACTGTAATTCCTTCACAAGACTCAAAACATGCGTTTCCGTTCCACTTACATCCATCGTATCTAACACCATCAGGACTCTTATTGATTTCATGATATCTTCCCTCTTGGGGAAACTTCACCCGATTCAGGAAATGAAAGAAGTTTAATTTGGTTTGAAGAAAATGGGGAAATAACGGTGTTTATTTCTTGTCTTAAGAATGAGATGGGCTCTTGATCCGTTCCAGTTATGGCACAACAAATAATATCGTCAGCATCAAATTGCCCCCATCTTATATAATAACCTTTATTTAATGCTTCTGAAAAAACAATATTAATAGGAAGTGAACATTTGAAAAATGGATAAGTTGCTTGACTTGACCCTGTATCAGGACATTCTTCGATTAGTTCAGATGTTTTGTAGCATGAAGGAATTACAAAACTTATGTAATCCCTTATTTGTCTATATTTCATACTTATCACCTCAAATGTATCATATTCAGCCTTTAAAGAAATGGACATGGATTTGTAAAACCTTCAAAAAATAATTCAAGTAATTAAAAAAAGGTTATTTAGTCCAAGCCGAAAAGACCAGTCATCAATATACTACTTTTGAAGCGATATAAGAAAGGCGCAGCAAAAAGACAAGATCCACAAAGAAATCAATTTACTCTGATGGATCAAGGAATTCAAGGAGGTCGAATCTAGGTAAAATAGTAGCAAAAATCCAGATCGAAATTCATTTTCGGTTGGAACCATACAAGGATACACTTTCTCGATCGACAACGAGTTCAGTGCTGTATTAAGGAAAGGAAGGGGGACCGTTGCAAAAAGGAAGAGGAAAAAAAGAAATCCGAGCATTGGGGATGAAGGAATAAAGAAGCGAACAATGATGAAGGAAATAAAATAGACAATAAAAAAGGTGGTAAAAAAATGAGCAGTGAGAAGCAAGAGAAGCAAAGTAAAAAGAATTCCTGCGACTATCTCTACTATAAATGGCTTATTGAAAATGGAACAGCTCCGGGGAGACCTGGAGCCCCAGGTGCATCTAGAGATTCGTACCATGATTTGAAAAAGGTTTTAAGAAGGTTACTAGGAAGAACGGTAACGGTATCAACTGATTTTGCCCCTGTGACGGGAATATTAAGTGCGATTGAAGCTGATTATGTCGTAATAACTGAAGCAGCTGGATCTGTTGTATTTGTTCCGCTTTACGCCATAAATTCAGTTAGAGAGCCTATTTAAGGAGGAAAATGCATTGTTAGATAGTATTTTTTATAGACAACTAAGACATTACATTGGGGACACGGTCGAAGTAGCTACGAGCAGTGATTTATTCGTGGGAGTGTTACATGCAGTAACCGATGAAATAATTCGATTAACAGAAACGGCTCCGGGCTATGAAAGTGACTTAGATATCATTACAATCCCACTGGATCAGATTAAATATGTTCGCGTTGATAACGCACAATAAGTTATATGAAGAAGCAGCCACCTATCAGGTGGCTGTTTTTTTTGCGTTTGAAATGCCATTGGATTCGTACATGCCAATTGGTTAAGCAAAGGTATATCATATTTATCAGTCTTTCGATTCATTACGGAAAATAAATGAAAGGGGCTATGTTAATTGGTCGGGGTCATTTGATTCCTTAAGCTACACTCATTCGATTAAGAGACATGAGTGTAGTTTTTCCTAGTTTTATAGCATGCATCTTTCTGTGAAAAAAGACAACTGAATTCAAGAAGAGCAATAGATCTTCAATATTCCATTTGACAGGATGTCATAAAATTATTGAGTTATCATCCTTCATTCTACTTAAATCGTTGTTAAGTTTTTGGAGATAAGTTTGTGAAAATGGCGGAAAAGGTAGTTAAATATTTTTCAGTTTTGTACAATAATTATATAAGAGATTTGAAAAGGAGTTTTACAATGGAAGGAATCGCTGATCATTTGAAGGAAAATCTGGATATATTGTTTGTTGGTTTCAATCCAAGCATTCGGTCAGGAGAGACTGGCCACCATTATGCGAATCCAAACAATCGTTTTTGGAAAATCCTCTTCGAGTCAGGGCTGACACCAAGGAAATATCACCCAACTGAAGACTCGTCATTGATGGATCTAGGTTATGGTTTTACCAATATCGTTTCCAGGCCTACAAAAGGTGCTGACGAAATCACTAAAGAAGAGTACATAAAAGGAAGGAAGCAGCTAAAAAGGAAAATTGAAAAATATAAACCTAAACTTGTCTGTTTTGTTGGCAAGGGTGTCTATCAGGAATATCGTCAATTACGGAAGATTTCTTGGGGGCTGCAAGGAGATCCTTCATCGAAGCGGACAATGGAATTCGTTGCCCCTTCTTCGAGCGGTTTAGTGAGAATGCGGATAGAAGAAATCATTGAAATATATAGTGAGTTGCCAATTCTGCTCGGCAAGCTGGGGGGAAATTGAAGGAACTTATTAAAATAAGGGTGGAATTCTTATGAGTCAGGATAGCACTGAATGGAAAAGTGATGGCTTTTCCGAAGTTAAAGAAGGGGAAGGCTTTTGGCAAGGAGTTAAGGATTGTATACCTACATTGTTGGGATATTTAAGTATCGGTTTTGCTGCAGGAGTCGTAGAAAAAACGTCAGGCTTAAGTATGATTGAAGTGGCACTTATGTCGCTTTTACTCTATGCAGGGTCAGGACAATTCATAGCGGCTGGGATGATAGCTGCAAGTCATCCAGTATCGGCCATTATTTTTACGATTTTTTTTGTGAACAGTCGCCATCTTTTACTTAGTGCTGCATTGGCACCATATTTCAGGCATCAAAGTTTGAAACAAAACATGATAACGGGAGCCCTATTAACGGATGAAACGTTTGGGGTGGCCGTCACATCAGCACAGAAAAAGAAACAACTCGATTTTAAATGGATGCTTGGTTTGAATCTTGCAGCCTATTTAAATTGGTTCATTGCAAATATGGCCGGCGGTTTCTTTGGACAATGGATTCCTGATCCCGAAAAATATGGGATGGACTTCGCCTTGCCAGCGATGTTCATCGGCCTTTTAGTTTTGCAAATTTTAAGTAAAAAAGCCTTTTTTATAGATCTTGCAGTCGCAATTAGCAGCATATTAATCGTTGTTGCAGTAAGCTTCTTCTTTCCTGGCAGTACTGGCGTCATAGTAGCGACGATTGCAGCTTCAACGATAGGGATGGTGATTGGCAGATGGAAATAAGCGGATATATCCTTGCTGTCATCATAGGGACTTCGATTGTAACTTTCATACCTAGAGTCGTTCCATTGATGCTGCTTAGTAAAATGCAGATTCCTGAGTGGGGCATTGACTGGCTGAAGCATGTGCCAGTGGCTGTAATGGCGGCGTTGTTGGCTCAAGAGCTACTATTATCGGAACAGGTCTTTTCAATTAAGGATAATGCATTGAATTTATCCGCAGCTTTACCTGCTTTCCTGGTTGCCATTTTTACGAGGAGTCTCTTGGGTACGGTTATGATTGGAGTGCTTTCCTTGATGATATTACGATTTTTCTTTTAATAAGTACTAAAAATTTAAAGGATGGACCGATATAACCAGTAATGGATTTTCCATTACTGGTTTTTCATTTCACATAACATAATTTACTATAAGCAACTATTTGACTTCGTCCATTTCGGTTAGGCAAATAACGATTTTTAATGAACATTGTCAGCTTGATTATCAAAAAAGACAGTGATTACATAAACTAGGGTGATAACTTCTGAAGAGTCGTTTTGGTTAACTGGAATGAAAGCGCTTCTAATTTAAAATGAAGGCTGTTTTCACATACTTTGTTGCTATTTACCAGGTAGTGAGTTGTGGTTGATTTCCCCTCCAGATGCTCGCTT
>NZ_JAWRYN010000381.1:0-292 GCF_046534585.1 Peribacillus sp. SIMBA_075
CTCGTATCAATGCCTAACATTACCTTTGTCATGCTTGTATCTCCTGCCTGTTACGCCTGTGCCGTCTCACGAGTCTGCAAGAAGCTGGACAAGACGCCGTTAATATATCGATGGGATTGCTCATCAGAAAACAGCTTGGCAATCTCGATGGCTTCGTTCATAACGACTTTATCGGGAGTTTCTGCTTCAAACATGATCTCATAGAAAGCCAGACGAAGAATAGCGCGATCAACATTGGCAATTCTCTCTAACTGCCAGCCACGCAAATACTTTTTGATCTCTGCATCAATCT
>NZ_JAWRYN010000382.1:0-292 GCF_046534585.1 Peribacillus sp. SIMBA_075
GGGGAAAGGAGGCTCCGAAATGTTCTTAACCGATTACGCCACTCTTATGAAAAAGATGAGAATCCGTGCTGGCTTAACTCAAGAGCAATTGGCTGCATTGCTAAATCGTACGAAAAGCTGCATCTGCAAGTTTGAAAAGGGAGACAAGCTACCAGACATTCATACATTCATGTCATGGGTTCGTGCAACAGACGCTACAGAAGTTGCTGTAGCGGTTCTATGTGGAGTAGATACAACATCCATCATTCAGCAAGTCATGGGTATGCTTTTCACACTCTGGTTGATCTAAAGG
>NZ_JAWRYN010000383.1:0-292 GCF_046534585.1 Peribacillus sp. SIMBA_075
ACAAGACCTCGATCGCCCTGGAAGGCAAGGGCGGCACCACCATCGGCAACGTCAAGGCCGCAGCTGCCGATGACCAGGCGGTCAACCTGAAGCAGTTGAAGGATGCCGGCGTCGGCGTGGACGACAAGGGCAACATCACCGGCGCCTTCGTCGCCTACGACGACGCCAAGAAGAGCGCCGTCACCCTGGGCGGCGGCACTGATGGCACCACGATCCACAACCTGAAGGCCGGCACGGCCAATACCGACGCGACCAACGTGTCCCAGCTGCGTGGCCTGACTACGGCGCTGGG
>NZ_JAWRYN010000384.1:0-291 GCF_046534585.1 Peribacillus sp. SIMBA_075
TCGCAACAGGAACATCATGGGGAACAGTAGGAACAGCGGGTATTGCTATGATGGCGATTGGTGAGGGACTTGGATTACCACTTCCGCTTGTTGCGGGTGCAGTTCTTTCAGGAGCTTATTTCGGCGACAAATTATCACCACTTTCTGATAGCACAGTTCTTGCAGCTTCTATGGCGAAAGTAGACGTTATTGCTCACGTTCGAGCTATGCTCGTATTAGATGTTCCGGCTTATATTATTACTAGCATTATGTTTACTATAGCTGGTTGGATGTATGGCGGCGATAATGTAG
>NZ_JAWRYN010000063.1:0-19454 GCF_046534585.1 Peribacillus sp. SIMBA_075
CATTGTGCCAAATATACTAACCATAATGACAACTAACCAGTAGACCTTTGGTATATATCGGCGTACTTTGAACTGTAGTATCATTGCGGCTACGAAAATAAGAACACTTAGCGGTGCTGAAATAAGCGGATTTAGATTCTCGAATAAATAATCGGATGCTACTTCACCCATTCCAGTAGTCAGTAGCTTAGTAATCCAAAAGTAAAGTGTAATTTCCGGAACTTTAGCAAACATTTCTTTTGCCTGATTCATGGTGATCGATAAAGATTTGTTCATATTTAAGGACCTTCTTCCAATAATTTTCAATGACAAAGGCGTTAATATAGCTGTAAATCTTTCTTGTTGATAACATATCATCAGCTAGTACGCCTAGTGTAGTTGTACAAATCCCAAAACCTTGGTAAGTCAAAATCAAATAGTAACTTCTAGTAACTTGCTTAACATTTGAAGACTTGAAGGTTGTAGCAGTTTTGTTTGTTCTGAAACGGCTAAGTTTTTTTAAAAGAATTAATCTCCTTTTATGAAGTATATTGTTTCTAAGTATTTTCCATCTCTTGTTCATTTGAGATGACGCTAGTCTCTACTATATTACAAATTGGTCAGCTATTTATTAAACCTAAATTAAAATTAACTTAAATGTCTATTAAGTATAGGTGGCATTTTATAATTGTACATAGGGTCCAGTTAAACTTCAGAAAATCTTAAGGTTTTCTCAGTAGGTTGATACATATAAATTTAAAATCATAGGTTGGTCCATAACCACTATTACAATTTTTGTGGCAGAAGCTAGAACAACAAAGATCTTCTAAACAGGATTGTGAATAAATGTATTTATGCAAACGGGGGCGTTAGGATGATCGCTGTGGCGATCATTTTTCTTTTTGGGCTAACTGGCAGTTTAGTTGAAGAAGAAATGATATTTTTAATGCTAATAATTTTATATAATGGTATAAGATTACTAATTAGAGTAAGGAGTGAATTTATTTGTTTACAACTGAAAATTACATTAGCACACTAAAAATAAATCTTGAGAAAAACTCTGTTAATTTAATCAAAAATATAAAGGAAATACTTGATTTAAATTATTATAATGAGATAGAAATATTAGATTTCACAGTTTTTATTCAACCGTTCGAACTTTCAATTATGATGTTTTCTATGGATAAAGAAGCTAATGAAGTTTTTTATGAAGGAAATGATAGTAAGATTTTTGCAGGTAGTCACGAAATTCTTGGAGAAATAGAATATTTCGATTTGCAAGATGATAAGATGGATGAATTTTGGGAGTTTTTTGAACAGAACGATAAAATTATTTCAAAAGCTGAAGAACAAACTATTTTGCAATGGTTTGTTGATTGCTGGAAAAAAGCAAAAGGAGAAAGTATAAAATTACCAGTCTATTTTTGTTTCCATGATGATGATAAATCCTTTGATTTAATTAATATGGAATGGATTTCTGATGAAGGAAAATGGGCTTGATAAGTTCTTATAGATAAAAAAGTTATTCAACTAAAGGGTGCTTTAGCTGAAGATCGGAGCTGCCTTAAGGCAGCCTTTTTTTATGCAACTATCGGGGCAGGTTAGTTCCATAAAAGATGGAATATCTTTCTTGAGGTATTATGTAGGGTTTTTGGTAAGATGTTTTTATGGAGAAGTGATATTAAATTGTATAAAATGAACACTTTGATTTTGAGGGTGAATTGATTATGAATTGGTTAAGAATAATATGTGCTTTAATTGCAATTAGTATTTATTTGTATTTAATTTTTCAAACATCAAGGTTTAGTAAGGAATTTAAAGAGGCCATCAATGATGATAGAAGTATATCAAAAAGATTTGTACATAGATGGGATAGAAAATACTCAAAAGAAGCTATTTTACTTATTATTGGTTCTATTTTTGGTATAATAGCTATTTTTTTATCTTAATAAACTAACGGGTGCTATAGTTCAAGATGTTTGGCTACCACCACCATTATCAAATGAATTGAGGATGGAAATTGAAATGAAGAAAAATATGTTTAGTTTTACGTCAGCCATAGGTGGAGTTATGGCTCCATTACTTTTATTTGTTGCAATTGAAATAATTAAGTTTAGTGATATATTACTAATTAGTAGTTTGAGCCTGTATGGTGTTTCTATTATATGTACGATTATCGCTGTGATAAGGAAAGAACAACATAAGATGAAGTACATCCCATTCCTTACACTAATCCCCTTTACTCTTTATCAATTATTAATTTTATTGGTTTATTCATTAGGGAAATTCATAAATGGGTAAACTAACGGGGCAGCATTCCTGTCCTGTATTAACTGAAATACTAAAAAGTGGAGTTTGTGAAGAAATCTACTTAAACTAACGGGTGCTTTAGTTGATTAAGGAACACAAAAATGATTGATTTTTTTATAAAAGAATAATCCAATTAAATAGTATAATGGCATGTTTTGATTAATCTTTTTTCAAAACATGCTTTTTTATTTATCCATTTATCAAGGTTTCTTGTATAAATTTGATCAAACTTTGATTCAAAGCTACATTTTTATAAATTAACAAAAATTACCTCACCTTAGTTATAATAGATGGATATAGAAAAAAGGTGGATATTATATGAAATTATCAATACTTGTAGATAATAATACATTGATTGATCGCTACTTCTTCGGAGAACCAGCACTTTCTTTTTTTATTGAAGAGGATAATAAACGGATTTTATTTGATACTGGATACTCTGATGCATTTATGAAAAATGCAGAGAAGATGAGAATTGATCTAAGGGACTTAGATTGGGTTGCTTTATCACACGGACATGTCGATCATACATGGGGAGTCACTCATTTAATTAGGTTGCATATGGAAGCAAAAGGTGAGCTCATAATACATAATACGCCTACAATTATTGGTCATCCTTTAGTTTTTGAAAGCAAATTACTGGATTCAGTAGGTGAGATAGGAAGTATCTTATCTTACAATAAATTAAGCAGACATTTCCCTATTCGCTTATCTAAACAACCATTTTGGCTGACTGATAAATTAGTGTTTTTAGGTGAAATTAAAAGAAAATTTGATTTTGAAGGTAAAGAAGTAATCGGTAAAGTGGCCACTACAAAAGAAGAATTTGACGATTATGTTTTTGATGATACTGCATTAGTATATAAATCATCTGAAGGGCTAGTTATTATGGTAGGGTGTGCTCATTCTGGAATATGTAACATTATTGAATATGCTAAAGAAGTATGTGAGGAAGAAAGAATAGTAGATATCATAGGTGGATTTCACTTATTGAATCCATCAAATTTTCAATTAGAGAACACTGTTAAGTATATAAAAGAACTTAGCCCCAATAAGCTTCATGCTTCTCATTGTACAGATTTACACTCTAAGATAGCTCTATCCACAGTTGCTGATATAGAGGAAGTGGGAGTAGGTTTACAACTAGAATATTTCTAGATCAATTATATGGTCCCTAGAACGTTGATTATGGTAACTAAGGTTTTACAAATAAATGTTGATCATTAAAGATCAAGATTTAAAATCAAGTCGTACCATTTTGAATAAAGTTTAATCGTTTATAAAAATGATAAACCAAAATCTATACTTGATTTTGGTTTTCCTTAATGAACTATAGGGGCAGATTAGTTTAATAAGAAACAATTTGAATAGCAGATAAAAAAAACAACCCAATAACCATAAATCGGGTTGTTTTTTTGTTGACACAAGACTTATCCTAATGTTAGGATAAAAAAGTACTAAGTTTAGGATAAATAATATTAGGCTAAAGGGAGAGAAAATAAATGACTGTTTTATCAATTATTCTTCAAAGCATATTAGGATTAGGATTCCTAATGTTTGGATTTATGAAGTTCGGTTCAAAGCAAATGGTGGATGAATTTGGGCGTTATGGGTATCCAGGGGGTTTTAGGATATTTACAGGTCTGGTTGAAGTTATTGGAGCAGTATTAGTTATCTCAGGTATTTGGAATGATAAGTTAGCTGCGTGGGGTGGTTTATTTATTGTTGGGACAATGCTTGGGGCAATTTTCACACACATCAAAATTAAAGATCCTGTAAGCAAAATGATGATGCCGATTGTTTTGTTAATTCTTGGATTAATTGTATTACTTATAAATTTTGGATCATTGCTTTAAGCCAATTAACATAAAGGAGGAATTAATATGGATATTAAAATTATTAAACCACAGGATCAGGCGTTTGGGCAGTTTGATGGCGGTAAAATAATAGAACAAAAACCCATTGGCTTTTCTGGAGAAGGATCACTAATAAATAGGCTAGGACCATTATTTTACTGGGCATGGGCAAAATCTGAGGGCGAAGGTGGTATTGGTTTTCATCCTCATCAAGGTTTTGAGATATTAAGCTACAACATTAAGGGGAGAGGTCGTCACCAAGATACGCTGGGTACGATTAGCGAAGTAGGTGCTGGTGGTGTTCAGGTGATGCAAACCGGCTCAGGTGTGGAACATGCCGAATCTCTTCTTGAGCCGTCAGAAGGGTTTCAAATTTGGTTCGAGCCGCACTTAAGCAAAGCCATAAAGCGAACACCCACTTACTCAAAATACGTGCATGAAGATTTCCCAATCACTTCGGAAAACGGTGTAATGATTAAGACGATATTAGGTGAACATTCACCAATCAATCTCGTGACAGATGCCAAAATGTACGATGTTGAACTTGGAAATGGTGCAACCTATAAGTATGCTCTTTCACCTAATCGGACACTAGCTGGTTTAGCTATTAGAGGTAATGGCGGTGTTATTGATGAATTGGAGGTTTCATTTGATAATAAGGATTTTATCATTATTCAATCAGAGAAAGTTGAAAGCTTTACCATTCAGCCTAAAGGTGAAAAACTTCGGATGCTGCTATTAGAAATTCCAACTGAAGTTGATTATCCTTTATACAGAAAACCAAGATAACCTAAATTGAATTTTAAAAATTATTGTAATAGGAGGTTCGGTGAATGTATCAAGGAGATGAACAAAGTCAGTTGGATTTGAGGTTGTTTCGTGTTTGGCTGAAAGCTTCCCAAGCTGTTGCTGAAAACGTACTGAAAGATATTGAAAGTCATAATATTAGTAGGGAAAATTTTATGATTCTTGAATTGCTTTACAGTAAAGGTCCGCATCCTGTCCAAAAGATCAGTGAGACGTTCTCTATTCCAAGTGGAAGTATCACCTATGTCGTAGATAAGTTAGAAAAGAAAGGGTTTGTAGAAAGACAACCAAACCCTAATGATAGAAGGGCTTCTAATGTCGTCATAACGGAAGAAGGAAAAGCACTTTTTGACAAGATTTTCCCAAAACACGTTGCAACAATCTCAGAAAATGTTTCATTCATTACTAACGAAGAGAAAGAACAATTAATTTATTTATTAAAGAAAATAGGAATAGGGGCACAAAGTTTATAAAAATAACAGATAAAACATAAGAGGAGAAAAAAGAAATGAAATGGGTTATTCGTATTCTTCAAGGATTACTTGTGGTTGGTTTTGCAGCTTTTGGTGTAATGAAACTTACAGGCAATGCCATGCAAGTTCAAACATTTGAGGCTTTAGGTTTTCCATTAGGATTCATGTATATTGTGGGGGTCTGTGAAATAGCAGGGGCTCTTGGACTTTTGGTTGGATTCTGGAAGAAAAAAATAGCGTTACTGGCTTCTGGAGGACTTGTATTAGTAATGGCTGGAGCCGCGATTTCACATTTAATGGCAGGACAAGGAATGGGAGCAGCTATGCCTGCATTGGTCTTTTTCATCTTAAGCCTTGTTGTTTTTCTTGGGAAAAGAGCAGGCAAATAAGAAATAAGAAAATCGTAAACGGAAAAGAAAACCCTCCAAAACCTTGTTTCGACAGTTTAATGGTACGTTTTCAAAAGTGTGAAGTGAAATTCCAATGCTTGTCTAAAAAGGGACTCTGTTAATACAGGTGAACCCAGCACGTGAAATCATATATTTCTTCAAAGCAAATCATTTCTCCATCTAAAATACAAGTCGTTACAGGCAATGTTTTTAAAAACCCTAATAACAATTATATACAAATCAAATATGACAAAAGAAAGGTGATTTAAATGAAAAAATTATGGACAGAAATTAAAGTGGGAAATATAAACTTACCTCATCGATTAGCGATGGCTCCTATGACACGAAGTCGTGCGAATGAAGATGGTACTCCCGGTGAGCTAGCTTCACTTTACTACAAGCAACGGGCTTCAATGGGGTTAATCATTTCTGAAGGTACACAGCCTTCAGAAGATGGTCAAGGTTATTTAAGGTCACCAGGTATTTATAATAAGGAACATGTGGAAGGTTGGAAAAAGGTTTCTGATGCAGTACATGAAGCTGGTGGTTACATGTATATCCAATTAATGCACGCTGGTAGGATGTCTCATCCTGACAATACCCCTCACCATCGCCAACCAGTTGCTCCTTCAGCTATTGCTCCAGGTGCGCAAATGTTTACAAAAACAGGTATGCAAGATGCACCTGTACCTCGTGAGTTATCTGTAGAAGAAATTAAAATAACAGTGAATGATTTCCGAAAAGCTGCGGCGGCTGCTATTGAGGCTGGAGCAGATGGTGTTGAAATTCATGGTGCTAACGGTTACCTAGTTCATCAATTTATTGCAGAAAATGCTAATGAACGTAAAGATGAATATGGCGGAACAATTGAAAATCGCGCTCGCTTTGCTATTGAAGTTGCAGCTGCAATTGCAGAAGAAATCGGTGCAGCTCGTACTGGATTCCGTATTTCTCCCGGTAATTTAGACTTTGTAGGTATTAATGAAGGAGAAAACGGCTTAGATGTTTATCGTTATTTAATTCCTGAATTAGCAAAATTAAATCTCGCCTATTTACATGTAATGCATCTAGGAAATGACAGTTTCTTGAAAGAAGTTCGCGATATATGGCCAAATGCCTTACTAGTAAATCGTTTTGGTCGTCCTCTTGAAATGATTGATACAGACATAGAAGCAAACCTTGCAGATGTCGCTCCAGTAGGAGCATGGGCATTAGCAAACCCTGATTTTGTTGAACGATTAAAGGCTGGTGCACCATTAAATGAACCAGATCGTACAACATTTTACGGTGGAGATAGCACAGGCTACACAGATTACCTTTTTTTAAATTCTAAATAAGAGATAGGTCAAAACAAGACCTGTTTCTATACAGTTCTTGTTTTATTTTTTTCAAAGGGAACAATAGTGGGAGAACATTATTATTGTCATTTAATATTATCTTGAAATTGAGTCTTCTGTTAAAGGGCGCGATTGCGTAATAACCCTTAGATTTAAACGACTTTATTTTTATATTTTTAATTTGGATAGCATTGTATTGGATTATCAGACTCATTAAAAATTTAGAAAAAATTTAATAGCCTTTATTGAACTAAAGGGTGCTTTAGCTGAAGATCGGAGCTGTCTTTAAGGCAGCTTTTCTTTATGGAACTATCGGGGCAGGATAGTTCTATAAGGGGCAACGTCAAGAAAATGGGGATTTACAACGATACGGAAGTCTCGAACATAAAAAGGCGATTTCCAGTTTCTTAAGAAATCGCCTTTTTATTTGTTTTACTAAAGCTTCCCGTTAGTGAAAATTTTTCTTGTATTCGAACTTTTTTAATTATATTTACTCTTTTCGTAATTTCAATAATTTAAATTGAAAAGAAAGGTATGGCAGGCCGGGGAAAATAAGAATGATAAGTGAAATTATCCCCAATACTTGAAAAAAGTTCCCAATACTTTCAGATACCCATCCCCAATTACTAAAGACACTAAGCAACAAAAATATAACGGTAGAAATGAAGAATGGAAGAGAAGCTTTCCCCATATGATTCTTTTCTCGTTCATATTTTTCAACAATAGTGGGTCTGTCTGTATAGATTGGCTTGGTTCCTGTAGGGGCACTAAATATATGAATTTCATTACTTACAGAACATACATGTGACCATCCAGCAACTTCAAAGAAGGCTAAATATTCATCATCTACTTCTTTTTGATAATCCAGTGAATACTCAATGTTTTTACGTTCCCCTTTTCTTAGCTTGTACCCTATCCCTGCAAATTTTTCTAAAACCCATCCCTCTTTTGCATATTCGGCAAGCTTTTTCATCTCTTTTTCTTCACAAAAAGCTAAACCACCACTAGAAATATATTTAACTTTTTTCATGATAACTGCTCCCCTCTTCTTTTAAATACTTCTTCTGCATGTAATACCATTTCCCGTCTTCGCTTTACTTCTTTTTTCAAAAGTTCAATGCCCTCTTCTGTTGCAATATAGGTTTTTCTTTTCGGATCATGATCATCAAACAGTTGAATTAATTCAGCAGCTAAGAGCTTCTTGATTGTTGTATACATAGAGGCAGGTCCAATTGAAAATCGCTGATCAGTCATTTCTTCAATAGTTTGCATAATGAGATAACCATGCTTCGCATCGACTAAAGACAATAAAATATAGTAAGCTGTGTCCGTCAGTTCACCTATTTCTAATGAGACATTTCTCCCCATGATATTCCTCCTTTATATATCATTTAGTGATATATCATTAAATATAATATATCGTTTAATGATATATAAGTCAATGGGATATCGCAGATTATTGATACTAAGGGAGTTAAACAAAAAAGTAGGTAAAATTAAATTGTAACTTGGTGTATAGTAAAAAGGAAAATTTCCCTTTATATCTAAGGGGTGGGAGGATCTTCAATAAGGAAGGTTGCTGAGGCAGCTCTTTTTCTTATGGCACTAACGGGGCAGGATAGTTCATTAAGGAACATAAAAATGTTCAATCTTTTTTATAAAAGAATAATCCAATTAAATAGTATAAGGGCTTGTTTTGATTAATCTTTTTCAAAACAGGCCCTTTCTATTTATTCATTTATCAAAGTTGCTTGTATTAAAAAAAAATACCCTCGTGTCGTTTTGAAATAAAGTTGCGACGTTTTAAAAAATAAAGAAAAGACACCCTAAGTTGCTTTTTTTCTTCTCTAGAAGACTCAACTCGAAAATAACGAACCGACAACCAAAGACAGCGTTTGCTTGTAAACGGCATGTGCGGACTGCACATCACTAAAATGTCCGCACATGTAAAGGTGGATAACACCGTGGAGCGACGCCCAGAAGATACGGACGACGGTTTCCGTGTCATACGGACCGGTAATCAGTCCCTGCTCTTGCGCATCACCAATTACTGTCAATAACTGCTGCATAGCTGTTACGGTACCGTGTATGCTCTCCTCGTCTGGTTTGAAATCCGCGAAGGCTCCTCCGAACATCAGCTTGTAATAACCGGAGTAACGCTGTCCGAATTGCCAGAAGGTTTCGCCTAAATTAAACAGCTGCTGCATCGGATCGTCAGCGCGCGGCGTTCCCTCGAATTCGTTGGCGAGAATCTTGCAGCCGTCGAGATAAAGCTGCTGAGCCAGTCCATCTTTATTGACAAACAGGTTGTATATGATTTTGGTAGAGCAATTCATCTTCTGCGCAACTTTACGCACCGTCACAGCTTCAGGACCCTCATCGTACAAAATCGTTGCCGCAGCATCGACGACGAGCTTTCGAAGATTTTCAATATTTTTCAAGCGAGCCTCCTGATACGTTTCCAACTTTTTCGTATTTGCAGCGAAGGAATTATTTTGTTCTGTCATCGCTATCACCCTCAATTAATACATTTTTGATAAGAAACAATGTTTCCAGCTCTTAACAGGAATTTTAATATAATTGTCGGACTGTTGTCAATGTTACGAGGGATGCTAAAAACCAACGATTCAAAAAACGATGTTGACTTTCTTAAAAAGCTTAGTTACAATGATTTCAATTGGAAACACTGTTACCAGAACGTATCATAATTCTTGACTCTTATGAGAGTCAGGAATTATTTTTAAGGACTAAGTAACACTGTTTCCTAATTATAAAAAAGTAGATAGGAGAGTTGCACAATGAACATAAAAGGAAAGTGGGCGCTTGTCACGGGAGCTTCATCCGGCATCGGAGAGCAATTCGCCCGACAATTGGCCAAAGAGGGTGGCCACCTTGTACTCGTAGCCCGATCGAAAAACAAGCTGGAGAACCTGGCATCGGAGCTTAGAAAGAAGCACGGCGTCAAGGTCGAGGTGATTCCTACCGATCTTGGCAAAGAGGGCGCGCCAGGCGAGTTATATCGGCAATGTCAACTTCTGAATTTAGAGATCGAAATGCTGGTCAACAACGCAGGCTTTGCCACGCATGGTTTGTTTGAACAAATGTCAGGCGTGCGCCAGCATGAGGAAGTCATGCTCAATGTTGCCGCTGTTGTAGATATGACGCACTTGTTTTTGCCGGATATGTTGTGTAGAAACTCTGGGGCCGTTATCAATGTCGCATCGACCGCCGGATTTCAGCCCCTTCCCTATATGGCCGTATACGGAGCAACTAAAGCCTTCGTCTTGTCGTTTACCCAAGCCTTGTGGTGGGAGAACCGCAACAGTGGCGTCCAATTTTTCACGCTTTGTCCCGGAGCGACGGACACCGGCTTCTTCAACTTCGTAGGCGCGGAAGAAGCAGCCGTCGGTAAGAAAGACACACCGGAGCGAGTCGTGGAAGTTGCGCTTCGGGCATTGAAGGACGGGAAGCTGTATGTCGTTCCGGGAACACAGAATTATATAGGCACGCAGATCGGACGATTCATGACGAGGAAACAGGGACTCCGTCTCGTTGGCGGCATGCTTCGTCCACGCGACGGCTCCGCCAACAATAAGAAGCCGGCCGGTCCGTCCGATCTTGCAGAATGGATGATCCAGTAGGCGCACTGATGGCTAATTCGGCAAATATTTCAGCTAATGCTTCTGTCCATAACCCATCCGGGACCGAACACACGCCGGTGAAGCACAGGCTTGTTTCAGAGATCAGCCCGGCCGGGAAAGTCATGGAAAGCTGGCACATTCAATTCGAGAAGGCAGAATAAACTTTAGATACACTGAAATTGATTAAAAATTTTTATAAAAATCAAACTGAAATATTCTGGATAGGAATCTATTTTGATCAAACTTTTTTCAAAATAGATTCTTTTTATTTATCGTAAAATGTGGGTTTGCGAGATATTTTTGATTAAACTTTATTTAAAAGCTACACCTCGAAAAAGGGTGGAGCTTGATTGGATTACTAGTAGGATAAAGAGGTGAAAGTACAAGGAGTAACCCATTGTACTAACGGGGCAGGTTAGTCGAATTATATGTTATGATGGAAAAAAATAGATTTCTATTAGGGGGATTAAAATGGTTACATGCTATTTGAAATATGTTATTGACCCTTATAAATTAAATGAGTTCGAGGAATACGGTAAGATGTGGATTCGATTAGTTAATAAATTAGGCGGTACACATCAGGGTTATTTCCTTCCACATGAGGGTGCTAATAATATTGCTTATGCATTATTCACTTTCCCAAGTTTAGCAGCATATGAAGAGTACCGAGTAAAAATGGCATTGGATGCAGAATGTCAAGAAGCATATAAATTTGCAGAAGAGACTAAATGTATTTTAAGTTATGAGAGAAGCTTTATGCGTCCTTTATTCGAATGAACATATATTAAAGTTGAAAAATAATTTATACATACCTTGTTAAGCTAACAGGTGCTTTAGTTCAATAAGGAAGGTTGCTTCGGCAGCCTTTTTCTTATGGCATTGACGGTGCAAGATTGTTGAACAAGAAGATTTACGTAATTATAGACTTTGGAAGGGAATTACTGGGATGTAATGTTAAACTTTTTAAAAAGATATTGAAAGGACTGGACTCAGAATTACAATATAAATATCCAGATGAAAACGGTGCAAATAAAATTTCATTTAGAGAGTCGCAACAAAACTGAACGAAAATAGCATTACTCTTATGATGTCTCATAGGTGTAATCTCATATTTTCTATAAATAATACGTTGTTCTTTAACTAAAATGTCACTGAAGATCGGAACTGTCTTTAAGGCAACTTTTTCTTTATACAACTAAAGGGATAGGAAAGTTGCATAAGATTTTTTTTACTTTATAATTAGTACCAGGTAATAATATCAAGTGGTGAAATTGATATAATTCATACAACGAGGTGGTTACTCTGTGATTAAATCTAAAGCACGTATTACTGCGATAGGTTCTTATGTTCCAGAAAAAAGGTTAACAAATAAAGACTTAGAAAAATTGATTGAAACCAATGATGAATGGATTGTTAAACGTACTGGAATTAAAGAACGAAGAATATCACATGAAGAAGAGTTTACTAGTGATATAAGTTATAAAGCTGTAAAGGATTTAATGGAACGGTATGATAAATCGGTCGAAGATGTTGATATGATTATTGTCTGTACCTTTTCACCTGATTTCAACACACCAAGTGTAGCTTCTTTAGTCCAAGCAAAGCTAGGTATTAAGAATACTGGAGCCATTGATTTAAACGCTGCTTGTGCAGGATTTACTTATGGGTTGCATGTAGCTAATGGATTAGTAACATCTGGTTTAAACAAGAAAGTCCTTGTTATTGGAGCTGATACTCTATCTAAAATTATGGACTATGAAGACCGAGCCACTTGTATTTTATTTGGAGATGGTGGAGGAGCAGTTCTTGTAGAATATGATGAACAACAACCAAGTTTTATTTCTTCACATTTATATTCGGAAGGAGCAGGCGGAAAACATTTATATAGTACAAACCTATCGACACGTATAAATGGTGAAGACTTAAATAATAGTGGTAACCTTGTACAAAATGGACGTGAGGTTTATAAATGGGCTGTTACTACTGTTCCAAAAGGAATGCAAACTGTGATGAAAAATACTGAATTCCATTTGAATGATGTTGATTGGTTTGTTCCGCATAGTGCAAATTTAAGAATGATTGAGTCAATATGTGATAGAAGTGGTTTTCCAATTGAGCGTACATTATATAGCTTAGTCGAGTATGGAAATACTTCCTCAGCATCAATACCATTAGCTTTAGATAAAGGAGTAAGTGAAGGAAAGCTCAGTAATGGTGAGAAGATTTTATTATATGGTTTCGGTGGTGGATTAGCACAAGCAGGATTGCTTATCAATTGGACCCTATAACGCCTTTTTCTTAAACCAACAGGTGCCTTAGCTAGATCGGAGCTGTCTTAGGAACTAAGGGGGCAGATTTCAGAAAGAATTTTAGATATTATTCCAATTCAATAATTGTAAAAGATCCATATGTTATAAATCCCCTCAGAATAACTTCTGAAGGGATTTTTCGGTTTTCCATTGTTATAGTTGTTTCAATTTGGCATTATTATAATTTGGTGATTTACTAGATTGTGATAATATCCGGTCTAATACTTTTTCAGTAAGTGGCATAAAGTAATTAAGTATTAGCCCCCCTAAACAAACGGTTAATAAGGTTCCAACGCCAATTGGTCCATTTAAAATCATTGCCATTATCAAGAATACGAGGTAAATGAATGTTCTCGAAAAAAGCTGATTTCAAAACAAACAACTTTGCTGTACCATAGTTCAGGTCTTATCAAATTGTGCAATAAAAAAAGCCACATATCAATACCTATACCCGTTATAAATGCTGTTAACAACCCCAAAACTTCTGGTCTTTGTCTTTTTAAAAATGAATTACAACCTATCAATATTAAAGCTATTATTATTTCCCAGCTTCCCACAGTAAGCCCCACATTTATCGACAGTCCTACTAAAAGTGCATCAAAAGGTGAAGTTCCAAGGTCTGATTGTATAGTGAAAGAAATACCAAGGGTTAATATTAAAATTCCTAATACATAAAAAACATATTTCACTCTACTCGACCCCTTTATCATTATTTTTTGTTGCAAATGCAACGAATTTAAGTTAAATTTAATACATATCAATTTTATTGCATTTGCAACTAAAATACGTACTAAGGAGTTAATTATGAAGGAAATTCTTCGTGAAATTGGAATGATAGCAAGGGCATTAGATTCTATAAGTAATATAGAATTTAAAGAATATGACCTTACAAAAGGGCAGTATTTGTACCTTGTACGGATATGTGAAAATCCAGGAGTCATTCAAGAAAAGTTAGCTGAGATGATAAAAGTAGATCGAACAACAGCATCTCGTGCAATAAAAAAACTTGAAATTAATGGATTTATTGAAAAGAAAGAAGATATACATAACAAAAAAATTAAAAAACTCTTTCCAACAAAGAAAGGGGAAAATGTCTATCCTTTTATAAAAAGAGAAAATGATTATTCCAATATCATTGCATTAGATGGATTTTCCGAAAGAGAAGTAGAAACCATCTTCAATCTTCTTCAAAGGGTAAGAAAAAATGTAGAAAAAGACTGGGGATTTGTAAAAAAGGGAAACAAGAGAAATTACTAATTATATAAAGGAGCGATATATTTAAATGACTATTAATACAAAAAAGTGTACCCTTGAAGATTCACGCAAACTTCAAGAAATTAGTTATGAAACGTTTAATGAGACATTTAAGCATCAGAACACACCCGAAAATATGAATGCCTATTTGGAAAAGTCATTTAACCTAAAACAATTAGAAGAAGAATTATCCAATATTTCTTCGCAATTCTTTTTTGTTTATTTTAATAATGAAGTCGCTGGATATTTAAAGACCAATACCAATGACGCTCAGTCTGAAGATGTGGGTGCTGAATCACTTGAAATCGAGAGGATTTATATAAAGAACAGTTTTCAAAAACATGGGCTTGGTAAATATCTGCTAAATAAAGCTATGGAAATTGCGATGGAACATAACAAAAAGAAAGTCTGGCTTGGTGTATGGGAAAAAAATGAAAATGCTATTGCTTTTTACAAGAAACTGGGTTTTGTTCAAACTGGAGCCCACTCTTTTTATATGGGTGATGAAGAACAAATTGACTTTATAATGACCAAAACACTACTATAACTTTTTTTGAAAGGTCATAATTACGGGGTATTTTTTTTAATGAAGTAGAGTGAGGTAGGATAATTATAGATGAGGTTCTCGAGGATAGACATTTAGTAAAAGTTGCTATGATTGTGTTTAATAATTTTTACGAATCAATTGTCTGTTTAAAAGTTTATATCAGGTGGAAAGGAGATTTTTTATGTATATCCCTAAGCAATTTGAAATAAAAGAATTAGCAGTAGCCTACGATGTAATACAGGAGAATGGTTTTGCGACATTGTGTTCAATGCATGAAGGCTTGCCTTTTGCTACACATTTACCACTGCTGTTGAATAAGGAGAAAAACTATTTGTATGGTCATTTTGCTCGTCCGAACCATCAATGGAAAGATATTAAAAATCAAACAGTCTTAGCAGTTTTTCATGGTCCTCACTGTTATATCTCCTCCTCTTGGTATGAGACCAATCAAGCAGTACCAACATGGAATTATGTGACTGTTCATGTATACGGCGAAGCCGAACTTATTGAGGATGAACAGGAGTTAACGGATTCCTTGCAGGACATGGTATTGAAGTATGAAGCCCCTGATAGTTCATACAAATTGCAAGATTTAGACGCTGACTTTCTCGCTGGGATGAACAAAGGAATTCAAGGCTTTAAAATAAAAATCAACAAGATAGAGGGGAAAGCGAAATTAAGTCAAAACCATTCCTTACATCGACAAGAGCTGATTATTAATCAGCTGGAAGAAATCCAAAATATAGATGAGCAAAAAATTTCCTCTTTAATGAAGGCAAACCTAAAAAAATAACGTTGAATGTTGCTGCACTAACGGGAGTGTTGATCCAAAAAGGATTAACACTCCTTTTGTTGGACTTCTTTAACAACGGAGCAGATTTCAATACTAACTGTAATTAGCAGCTGCATTTTTTTACTATCGGGTTAATGGAAGATAAATTGGATCCTTTTTTAAATAATCTAGTCAAAATCTTAACAGATTTCTAAATGTTAAGCAGTATGAATATTTTTAAAAGGATATGCATGTGCTGGGTTAATTTAATAATTATTATCTAAAATATAACAAAAAATCACGGTCCCTTTATACGGATATAAAATTCCAGAGTTATTCTTAATTTACATCTAGAGGGAGGGATCGGAAGTTGTCAAAATTTCAGGCCATAACTTCTTTGTTCATCTTGGTATTTTTCATCATTCTCGTAACTTATAAAATCACAGCATTATCATCCAAACATTCCACAACGAATCATTCCACATCCAACCGCCACATTCAAGTTCAATTGTTAGGCGTTAATGATTTTCACGGCCAACTAAACAAATATCAAATGGTTTCAGGAACCATGGCAGGGGGTGCTGAATACCTGGCTGCGTATTTAAAAAAATATATAAAAGAAAA
The DNA here is from genome assembly GCF_046534585.1 of Peribacillus sp. SIMBA_075. NCBI lineage: Bacteria > Bacillati > Bacillota > Bacilli > Caryophanales > Bacillaceae > Peribacillus > Peribacillus sp. SIMBA_075. The sequence continues at coordinate 16,299 of NZ_JAWRYN010000063.1, forward strand.
CCCAAATACACTACTTGTTCATTCTGGTGATATGGTAGGAGGAAGTCCTCCAATCTCTTCTCGATTTAAAGACGAACCCACGATTGAATTTTTAAATCTCCTGCACTTTGATGTCGGGACACCTGGAAATCATGAATTAGACCAAGGCGTAAATGAAATGAAACGTCTTATTTATGGAGGATTCAATAAAAAAACAGGTTATTTTCAAGGTGCCAATACTTCTTACAGTTCTGCAAATATCATCGATACAAAATCGGGTACTCCCTTGTTACCACCGTATGTTATTAAACAAATTGACGGAATAAATATTGGCTTTATCGGTGTCGTCACAAAAGAGACTAACCTGTATGTGGCGCCTGAAAATCGAAAGGAAGTAGAAATTACGGATGAAGTTACAGCTATTAACCGAACTGTTAAGCTTTTAAAGGAAAAAGGGATCAAAGTAATTGTTGTACTTGCACATGATTCAGCTAAATCAGATCAGTCAGGAGCAAATTCCAGTGGAGCTATAGTGGAGATGGCTCCCAAAATCGATGATGAGGTCGATGTCATTTTTACCGGTCACAGCCATGAATATGCCAATACCGTTGTAGCCGGTAAACTGATCGTTCAAGCTTATTCTAATGGGAAAGCCTTTTCTCAAGTAAATCTTGAAATGGACCCACATACTAAAAATATTGTTAAGAAACAAGCAAAGATTATTATCACTTCACATCATAAAATTAACCCAGATAAAGAAACGGTTGCTCTTCTAAATAAATATAGAAAAAGATTGGGGAGCTATTTTAATCAGATAATAGGAGAAATGCCTGAAGAAATCTCACGAAATAAAGATGAAAACGGTGAATCCCCATTAGCAAAAATGATTGCAGAATCTGAGCGGGAAGCCATGGGGGTAGATATAGCTTTTGTCCATCAAGGAGAAATGCGGAAAAATTTTAAAAAAGGGGATATCACTGTAGAAGACCTTTATACAAACCTGCCTATGGATCATAATGTCAGTAAGTTAATCTTAACAGGAGACCAAATAAAACTTGCTTTAGAACAGCAGTGGGCGAAAGAATATGAAAATAGGTTACAAACGGTTGGTTTAACGTTTAATTGGGACCCCAATGCTCCAATTGGTAACCGCATTATTGAGCTGAAAGACATGAAGGGTCAAGAGATTCAGCCAAACAACGAATATGAAGTAGCGGTTAGTAATTATTTAGCTTCAGGCGGTGATAACTTCACTGCATTTGAACAAGGTAGACTCGTTGAATCCGGTCCACAAGTTGTCACTGCACTTATACATTATATCCAACAGAAGTATCCACATGAAATTTCTCTCCATTCATTGAAAAAATGAAGGGGAACCACAAGGACCTGCATAAGTGGCTTTTGAGGAAGATGAAGCTGGAGGATTTTATGAATTTGATGAAATAGGTTTGGAATAGCACGAGATATTGAATATCAATGGTTTTTGGTAAATACTTACTTATTAAAAAAGTTGTAGAACTTAGACCGCTAAAAAGTGAAGTCCTCAAGATTGGTTTATAGAGTGGGTAGAGCAATTAAACGAGAAATAAGGTAACTACTTATTCAGATAACAAGTGCTTTACTTCAAATAAGGGAGCTGCCTTGGCAGCTCGTTTTCTTATGGATAAACGGGCAGTTTAGTTGCATAAGAATAGACTCCAGAATATTAGAGCCGATCTTCCTCTTTTCACTGTTTCAGATAAAAAAGTTACTATTTGAAAGCACGCAACCAAATTTATAGTAATAATATTTAATGAATTAGAAAAAAATAGAGGAAAGGAGGGATTGCGAATGTCTATGAAAAAGTGGGTAACAGGATTGGGCGTTGTGCTTGCAATGGTTGTAGTTGTGGCAACACTAGGCTCACTCGGCGTATTTGCCGAATCCGGTGTTATAAATCAGCCTATGGAGACGGGGAAATCGATTGAGGTCGAGTTGAACGATGATTTCTTTAATCCGAAAGTCATCACTATTCCGAATGGAACAGCCACAACGTTGATATTAAAGAACAAAGGCAGTAAAGAGCACACCTTCACACTGGAAAAGCTCGGAATTGACGTTGAGCTCCAGCCAGGTGAAGAAAAAAACATTACCGTGAATCCGAAACAGCCCGGTACATATGAACTGATATGTCGGTACCATTTCGAGAAAGGAATGGTTGGGAAAGTAATAGTCGAATAAAATGCAGGGCCAATAAGGCCTTGTTTTTTTATAGGCAAGGCTTGTATTATCGATTAAGTTTTAGAGAGATTTTTATTAAGCTTGTTTTTCAATACAGAGGATATTGATGCTTGAATAATAATTGTCCACCTCTAATAAATGGTTCATTAGTGAGCTTTGGCGATCAGCTCTTTTCTTATGGAGCTAACAGGAGCAGTATAGTTTGAACAAGATATAAAATAGTTTTCATTTCAAAATAGATTCATATCCGTTTCGGATCTATTCATTGATTCATATCCTATTAATATTAGGGAGGGGATGAATAGATGGCATCTAATGATGAATTAATTTGTCAAAAGTTTGCTAGAATTATCGGCGGACAAGAAGGTTTTGCGGGTGGAAAATGTGTAACAACCATAAACCGAAATGAAATAAAAGCAAAAATTTTAGGAAAACGTTTTAGAGTAACCTCTTCTTTCTCATTTGAATCAAGAGATAATCAGACTGGACGAGCATTGTGCCTAGGTAGGGTTGCACTCTTGCAAAAAGAAGTCAAGAATTTTGTTGCTTTGATTCTTAAACAAGGAATAATAGTTTCATCCATACACAATGAGTGGCTATTTGATAATCCGAATTTGATTTACGTTAATATCGAAGCTGTTGATGATCCATTAGTTTTTGCAAAGAAAGTTAGAAAAGCGCTAAGGAACTAACGGACGGCGAATACGACCATTGGCAATGTCAGAAATACTTGCATGTGATAGTTGGGATGGAACCGACAGGGCATTATTGGTTGAACCTAGCTCATATGTTAAAAGAAAATGAAATTAAGTTTGTAGCTGTAAACCCTTTGCACGTCAAGAAAAGCAAGGAGCTTGATGATAATTCTCCTATTAAAAAAGATGTGAAAGATGCTAAAGTCATTGCACAGTTGGTCAAAGACGGAAGATACGCCGAACCTACGATACCACAAGGAGT
>NZ_JAWRYN010000385.1:0-290 GCF_046534585.1 Peribacillus sp. SIMBA_075
TGCTGCGTGCAAGCGGTATTTCTTATCCGCAAATACTCGACGAGCTGATACATCTTGCACGGGAGCAGAGATGATCATGACTCGTAAAAAATTGCTAGCTGTTTCCGATGATGAAATTCGTTTGGACCGATCTGCTATTCATTACGGGCATCTCATCCTGGTTAACCGAGAGCATCCAGTGCAATTGAAAGAGTCATCTCTGGATCTTTTTCCAATAATTTACATTCGCTCATTTGATGAAAATGTTCAGTTGTTCCTCGAGAAAACATGCTTGCAACAGCTTTTCGCGT
>NZ_JAWRYN010000386.1:0-290 GCF_046534585.1 Peribacillus sp. SIMBA_075
CCGAACACATTCATATTGGGGAACAGCGCATAGGATTGAAACACCATCCCGACTTCTCTGTCCTTTGGGGCAAGATTCGTGATGTCCGTCTCCCCTACGACGATTTTGCCCCCATCCTCTACCTCTGTCAAACCGGCGATGCAGCGCAAAAGCGTACTTTTTCCGCATCCACTCGGACCGAGCAGGGTAATCAATTCGCCCTTTTCAATCGAGAGGGAAACCTGGTTCAACACAGTAGTCTCCTTGAATCGTTTACTTAGGCGATCAATCTGTACATAGCTCATCTGCTT
>NZ_JAWRYN010000387.1:0-290 GCF_046534585.1 Peribacillus sp. SIMBA_075
GTTGAGTGCGAGTGTCTTGGTGAGAACTCATGATCTTTGTTGCTTTGGTATCTACTCTTAATGGACTTGCTTGTCCAGTAGATGCAACTAGAGCAGTGTGTGGAGAAGGAAGTGAGTCTTCCTGGATTTGTAGGTGGGATCGATGTGCCTTGGTTGGTTGGTTGCTTGTGTGACCCTTTTTGCATGGAACCACTGAATTGTGTCCATGTGTTGGCTTGTGTGCCTCTTTTTGTTTCTCCTTGGGGAGTAGGTGCATTGTTTCCCTGTTTTCTCCTGATTGTAAGTTGATG
>NZ_JAWRYN010000388.1:0-290 GCF_046534585.1 Peribacillus sp. SIMBA_075
CAATAAACGCAGAACCCCGTACAACTCGTCCATCACTAAAAAACGCTCGGAGACAATGTTGTCGTCTCTGTATCTGGCTAAAACGAGAACATCGTTTAGAAGACCATCTATTCTTTCAATTTCAGTTAAAATGACAGAAAAATAAGAATCATTTCGACTTGTCGTGCCTTGCTCTCTGATTAACTGAATAAATCCTTTAATAGAAGTCAACGGATTCCGAATCTCATGAGCCATACCGGCTGCCAATTGTCCAACCGCAGCCAGCGCTTCTCGTTTACTGAGCTCCTCTT
>NZ_JAWRYN010000389.1:0-290 GCF_046534585.1 Peribacillus sp. SIMBA_075
GTTTTCTTGGTTGCTCATGCGGTCAAAGTTGATTTTGACTGCCTGGGCATTGAACGGCGTACCATCATGGAACTTGACGTTTTGACGCAGCTTGAATGTGTATTCGGTTGCATCATCATTCACCGAATATTCAGTCGAAAGTCCCGGTATCAGCTTCAAGTCTTTGTCGTAAATCAATAGGCCCTCAAACATGGAGGTCTGTACCCCACTTGACAGGGCATCCCCTGTATTTTGCGGGTCCATCGTAATGAAGTTTTCGTTGACTGCCACCACCAGCTGTTCTTTTTGTT
>NZ_JAWRYN010000064.1:0-19017 GCF_046534585.1 Peribacillus sp. SIMBA_075
ACTAACCTGCCCCGATAGTTCCATAAAGAAAAGCTGCCTTAAAGACAGCTCCGATCTTCAGCTAAAGCACCCGTTAGTTTAAGTACAATCCTTCACATTTATAGCCTATGTTAATGATTCATGTTGTTTTTATTTTTAAACAAAGACCTTGGTAATTGAAGGTCTCCTAAAATGTGTAACTTATTTAACTACTTCTTCTTATAGACCCAGATAAAATAATATACTGCAAGTGAAGTCAATCCAATATTCGTATATATAAAAAATATTCCCGCATACCATATATTTTTTTCAGCAAGTGGGTCGAAAATATAATGTAAAAAATGATTTATTGCCACATACAATATGCATACATACCAAAATACTTGCTCTTTACCTGAATTGTATTTTTTAACAAGTTGAAGTATAACAACCCAAAGCACGAGTATACATAATGTGCCAATTATATTGAAGGGATAAGTTACAAAATAAAAAATGTATGCACTACTATAAAACGCAATAATGGATAACAAAAGTATTAATAGTAATTTTCTGAATTTATTTCGTGTAATAAAAATATATAAACCGACTAAAATACCAGTACAAGAATAAATGTAGTGAAATAAATTTTCCAATTCAAAACCTCAAATTTAGCAACAAATTTTTATTTTGTCTCGTTAAATAACGACATTCTTATACTATTATAGGTTAAACAACTCGGAAATAAAGAACTTTCAACAACCATTTTACTTACTGTTACGTTAAAATCTAAAATACTTTTTTTAATTCTATTCTATTTCTTACATTTTCAGTGTTGTTTCTATAATTTAACTTTTCTTTCTGTTCGTTTTTGAATTAGTCTACTAGATTCCAAATTAATCAGCTCTTATACAACTAAACTGCCCCTTTAGTTGAAAAAGCAATTAAAAAATAAGCTGCCGCAGCAACTCATTTTGAACATTAACTCTAGCATCTGTTAGTTGAATCTAACTTATTTTTTCTTTTGTCTATACATATCGATAATAAATAGAATAAAAAATGTGGCTCCAACTACTATGTCTCTATGAAGAATTGCAGAAACAGAGAAAGTTAATACTAAAACAAGTATTGTTATTTTCTTATTTTTAGACATCAGAAGAAAAATAATAGCTATGATTACATCAAAACCCCAATCATACAAATCCATAAGGTGTTATTTCACATCCAAATATATACTAATTAAGATTAATTATGCCTTTTTTCTTTTCTATGAAAACAATAGTATTTTACTACACCCAACTTATTTTACATATGGTAATTTAATACTTTGTTTTTATACACTTCTTATAAAACTATCCTGCCCCGATAGTTCCATAAAGAAAAAACTACCTTAAAGACAGCTCTTATCTTCAGCTAAAGCACCCGTTAGTTGAATAACTTTCGTATAAACCTCACTGAAATTGTGGTACTAATTTAAATAAGGAGAATTAAAATTCTCAACAAATAATCCAGAATCTTCAACCTTTTTACGGGCGTTAGGACAATCCTTATTTGCCCCAATGTACATATAGTAATCGTATCCGAAATGAACAAAAAAATCGTTTTTGTAACTTAACTTACACCAAATAACATTCCTTAAAGTTAACTTTGCTAACTCATTGATTTCTTGAGTAGTTACGCCTTTGCCCACCCATATTTTTGATAAAAAACCAGAAGCATTTTGATTCGCAACCTCGTCAGACCATATCTCTAAAGCGTTTAAATAAACCTTATTTAAACCCATCTCATCCATAAAAGTAGTAATTGCGTTTATGTAATTTGATTCTGTTCTCAAATAATCTTCTTCAATTACTACTGTTCCCACCTCTGAAAAACAAGTCCATTCCTTGTCATCAAGATAATAACCTCTTTCATCTCTGTTTTTAGGATTATATTTTGTTATCCTCCAAGAAATCAATTGGTTACACACCTACTTTTTTACCTTTATTATAAGGGTATTGTATAGATTATGAGACAATTTCTTCTTAAACTAAACTGCCCCGATAGTTCCATAATAAAAAGCTGCCTTAAAGGCAGCTCCGATCTTCAGCTAACGCACCCGTTAGCTTAAGTACATTAATTCACAAAATTCTTTCATTTTGCTATTTAAATCATCATAATCTTCTTTTTTAAGGGCTCTTTTCGTAAAGATTGTTGCTTTTAATAAACATAAGGAAATTTTTACTTTTTATGGTATTATATTTACAACTATTTCAGCTTAGTTGAGTATAGGCAATAAAAAGGGGGAGCTTCTTATGAAAAAATTGGACACAGAAAGATTATTACTTAGATCAATAACTATTGATGATTCAGGAAGAATTGAAGAAATGGCTGGTGATTTTGAAGTAGCCAAATCTACTTTAAATATTCCTCATCCCTACCCTGAAGGTTCGGCAGTAGGTTTTATTGAAAGTGTTCTTAGTGCAGAAAAGAATAATAAAATCGTAGCCTTTGGAATTACAGAGAAAGAATCAAATCTTCTAATTGGTCTTATAAATATTAATCTTTTAGAACCGTTTAGTCGTGGAGAATTAGCATATTGGGTCGGGAGAGAGTACTGGGGCAAAGGATACGGAACAGAAGCTACTAAAGCATTATTGGAATATGGATTCAATGAGCTACACCTAAACAAAATTTTCGCAGCATCATTTACTTCTAATCCTGGTTCTTGGAGGATTATGGAGAAAGTAGGGCTGAAATACGAAGGAACGCTAAAACAGCACGTAGCTCGTTTTGGTCAATTCTATGATTTAGCTTACTATGGAATGTTAAAAGATGAGTTTTACGCAGAATCTCAGAAAGATAGTATAAAACAGAGCATAAAATAATTTAATCACAGCCTTCCTAAATGGAATGGCTGTTTTTTATACCTCACGTAAGAAATTGACGGTAATACTATTTGAATTTTGGCAAGCACTGAGGAACATTTGGTTTATCTGCTCCTTTTCCTCCAACTTCTTACTTTGCTGAAGTATACTGACATTAATTCACAAAGAAAAATTTATTGACCATTGCCCATTTTGGTTCAATACTGAATCAAGACTTAAGTTTACAGCATAATGATTTGGAAGTTCCTTTTCCGGACTAATTTCTATTACACCCCTATATTCATTCTTTCCCAATTTTGTAGTGCTAACAGTAGAAACAGCCTTAATTAATTTTCCATTAATTGAAATGTATGGATCAACAATACTGTCTTCCATTTCATTAAAGTTAAGATTCTTTTTAGTTTTAATATGATATTCAAGATGAACCCGTTCGTGCCCATCCTTAACAACATCACCAATTGTAAATGTTATATCATTATCAGAAGCTGATTTATTTATAGGCTTTAATGTCCTTTCAATCTGGCTAGCCGATGTTTTATCATTTGAATTTGTAAAACAAAATATAAATATTGTTATTAAAGCTAAAATCGCTATTCCTATTCTAAAAGCTCTTTTGGACAACTTTATCACTCCTTTTTAGGATAGCTTTTTCTACAGCAACCTTTTTATACTTTTATTTTCTTATGGAACTATCCTGCCCCTATAGTTGCATAAAGAAAAAGGCTGCCTTAAAAACAGCTATTATCCACCATTTAATAGAGGAACTATTATTATTGATAAACCTAAACTTATTAAGAATGTTATAAGCCAATCTCTTTTTTTTGTCATCTTAAAAAGTATATTCAGAACCGAACTAATACATATACAAACTAAAAATACGAATAAAACCATAATATTTGATTCCAAGTAATCCCCCCCACAATATTTTACCATAAAAAACCAAGTTTATTATGGAACTATCCTGCCCCGATAGTTCCATAATAAACTTCTATGGCGGCGATCCTCGCCGCCACCATCTATCACGAAACCCTGCTCATTACCCCAAAATAAAGTCTAACCCATTAAACCGTTGACAATAATGATGATAACAATACAACCAGGCTGAACTTTTTTGGGTGGATCTTAAGGAAGATACCCTGTATAAGAAACTGGTTGTGACTGTATTGAAGAACCATTTAGTATACTGCTAGTACGTATACAAAAATTTTTGTAACAAATCTCCTATCATATGTATTGTTAATCTTTTTTTGAGGTGATTCTCCTATGGAAGCAATGATTGAACGGTGTGCTGGCCTAGATGTACACCAAGAAACAGTAGTAGCCTGCGTATTATTTGGTCCATTAGAAAAAAAGCCAAGAACCTCTATTGAAACGTTTTCAACTACAACAACGGGACTGTTAGCTTTAAGTGATTGGCTCGCTGCCCTTCAGGTATCCGATGTTGTGATGGAAAGTACCGGAGTCTACTGGAAACCAATATGGAATATACTCGAAGGATCTTATCACCTTGTTCTTGCCAGAAATACCGTGTTTGTCATTTCGTATGGATTTAAAATTAACTCAAGTTCTTCCTCGGTTAAAATATCATATTGCATGCATAATTCGCGTACTGATTTACCATTTAGAATGGCTTCTCACGCGATACGTGCTGCTACTTCATATCCAATATGAGGGTTAACAGCTGTGATAATCCCTACACTTTTTTCCACATATTCTTTTAAAATTTCTTCATTTGATTAATAAACAGCTAAATGAAGGGAACATCAATTTTTCAAGAGGTTCTTTGTTTCGTACTGCTTCGGTCAATTGTCTTAATTTTTTTAATGAAATAATAATGTTTGTAGAGGGCGAGCACCACCAACAGGATTTTCACTAAAAGGATGTCCACATAAAATACAGAAATTATGATGAAGAAATCGGCAACTAAATTGATTCTAATTTTCTCCTTTCTAGTCATACCTTTTTTTTGTAGGAATGCTTCAACGTATTTTTCATATAATGAGGTGCTTTTGAACCAGTTTTCAATCGACTTTGAACTTCTCGCAAAGCAAAAAGCAGCGAATAAGTAAAACGGTCCGCCCGGCAGAACAGGTAACACAGTCCCTGCAACACCAATCACAAGGGATATGAATCCAAGAAGGAAAAATAGGATACTTTTTACTTTTTTAATTGTAATCACCTTTTTATTTATATTCTATTCCCTTATAACGTAAAGGGGAAGTCCATTTGATTAAACATCACTGATCAGCAGCTCCTGGTAACGAAGTAAAGTACCAGTTCGTAGAAGATGATATTTATCGGTAATTATTGTGAACAGGTTTAAACAAATACATCACATTATTACCATACGCTCTATATTATTTTTACTTACATGCTCGTGTAATGGAATGCCATAAAAAGAATTCGGGGAAGCTTTATCAAATATGATAGCAGTTGATGGTACTCTAATGTCCCGGTGTATCTGGAATCCAGGTCCTTCTCATTTGAAACATCTAAATCTCTCATAAAAACAACTGAGATACTTTTATTTATTGCTTTTTCAATTACAGTATTAATGTTATTAACGATTTTTTCTTTCTCAAAAACTCCTTGTTCTTCTTAATAACTTCCATAATTCTGATTATCAGTAATGCTTGTTTCAATATTCCCCCCTAAAGTTATTAGCAAATAGTTTTACCGTTTTTAAATTTCATTAAATATCAGAAAGTATTTAAGCACTTCTTAGCAATCTCTTTATTTTTCTTCAAAAGATTTACTAATACCTTCTTCCTCGAACATTTGGGTGTGGTGGGTAGACAGCTTCGTTCATACCAGTTGTATAAGAAAATTACTCTTTAAGACAAAACAAAGAACCTTCAATCCAAAGATAGATTAAAGGTTCTATGTTTTACTTCCAATGGCATTCTATTATTTACTCAATTCCTTAAGTAAATTCATACCTTTGTTTCTACATCCAAAGAATTAACTATGGGCTAGCTCTTTTTCTTTTAGACCAAGAGCCGCTGCTGTTGAAGCATGAATTTCTTGCAGAAGCTCTGGATTTTCCATTAGTGACACGCCATAAGAAGGAATCATTTCTTTGATTTTTGGTTCCCACTCTTTCAGATGTTGCGGGAAGCATTTTTTAATTACCTCTATCATAACGTGAACAGCAGTGGAAGCACCTGGAGAAGCACCTAGTAATGCTGCAATCGAGCCATCAGCGGAACTAACAACTTCCGTACCAAATTGAAGCGTTCCTTTGCCGCCTTCAGCAGTATCTTTGATAACTTGTACACGTTGGCCAGCTACTACTAAATCCCAATCCTCGCTCTTAGCGTTCGGGATAAACTCTCGTAACTCTTCCATGCGCTGTTCTTTCGATAACATAACTTGCTGGATCAGGTATTTTGTCAATGACATCTCTTTTGCACCCGCCGCCAACATTGTTAAGACATTATCCGGTTTTACGGAAGTTATTAAATCGAACATTGAACCTGTTTTCAAGAACTTCGGTGAGAAACCGGCAAATGGTCCAAATAGCAACGATTTTTCACTGTCGATATATCGTGTATCAAGATGTGGAACAGACATTGGTGGAGCACCAACTTTAGCTTTTCCGTATACTTTTGCTTGATGCTGCTCAATTACTTCTGGATTATTACATACCATGAAAAATCCGCTTACTGGGAAACCGCCAATGTGCTTCCCTTCAGGAATACCGGATTTTTGCAGTAAATGAAGGCTTCCGCCCCCGCCTCCGATAAAGACAAATTTTGCAGTATGACGCTCTACGCTTCCGCTATCGACATTACGCACTTTTAATTCCCATGAGCCATCACTAGTAACTTTAAGATTATCAACACTATGTTTATATTTGATATCGACGTTTTTAGTCTTTAAGTGGTCAAACAACATGCGTGTTAAAGCACCAAAGTTGACATCCGTTCCAGAGTCAATTTTGGTTGCCGCTATAGCTTCATTCGAAAGGCGATCTTGCATAATAAGCGGAATCCATTCCATCAGTTTTGCCGGGTCCTCAGAAAACTCCATCCCTTTGAACAGAGGATTTTTTGAAAGCGCTTCAAAGCGTTTCTTTAAGAATGCTACATTTTCATCCCCTAACACCATACTCATATGAGGCAATGGCATGATAAAGTCCTGAGGGTTTTTTATCAGCTTGCTGTTTACAAGATAAGACCAAAACTGCGTTGAAAGCTGAAACTGTTCATTAATTTTAATAGCTTTGCTAATATCTATAGATCCATCCGGTTTTTCAGTTGTGTAGTTAAGCTCACACAGTGCAGCATGCCCTGTTCCCGCATTATTCCACTCGTTAGAGCTTTCCGCCCCTGCGTCTTCAAGCTTCTCAAACACTTTGATTTCCCATTCCGGCACTAACTCTTTCAGGAATGTTCCCAAAGTCGCACTCATAATACCGGCGCCAATTAAGATAACTTCTGTTTTAGTTTCACTGTTGCTCATGTTAACCTTCCTTACTCCATATATTTGCAGAAAGGATGTAGATGCTCCTGTTTAGGCGTCAAGCCAAGGCGCGACCTAGTCACAAACCTTTTCTGCCTCATTATAACCATATCATAGTGCATTACAATAATTAATAGAATAAACTATATTGCTATTATATAGTTTATGTGAAGAAATGAACTTAAACTAAACTGCCCCCTTTGGTTCTGTGAGGCAAGGCGAAACTTCTTAATGAAGAATAACGCCTATTTAATTAAGGCTTATTGAAGATATGACACAAATTGCATCATAGCAAAAGTGAGCCTCTGACAGGATTCGAACACGTTCCCTACTTAATTTCAACGGCAGGAATTACAGCTTATCTTATTGCCAGTGCTGAAACCCTTGCCTTGCTATCCGGTTGTTTTCCGGCGCTCTTCTAATTATACAAATTTCAGGTCCAAATGAGAACATAAAATTGTAGTACAATCCGAAATAAAAATTGGAAATAAAATGGGCGACATAAGCAAGAGAAGATGGCCTGAATTATTAGGAACCTTCAGTCCAATGATAATAAGAAGTAATCCTATTAAAATTGCTCCCACTGCCTATTAAAAAAATGAAATGAAATATAAATGAAATAGTACTTAATGATTATTATCATATGTTTTAGCTTTATATACAAAATAAAAGATTGCTAAAACAATAAATATTAAACCCAATAAAGATAAGAATAACCAAATCATATGAGCACTCTCCACAAAATTTCACCTTTATTATTATGACAGTTTTCAGAGGAGATAGGAAGTAGTTAATGAACAGTTCGAATAAACTATTCTTTGTTCCTGGTTTATTTTTTCCATATGATTCCATTTTTTCCTTTGATTTAGGTATCCTTAATAGGAATGAAGAATCCAGTCACCAATCTTAGGGGTAAATATCAACTTATAATCGTCTGGAAACAACGCACTTAACTTCTCTTCTGCAGCATTTATTTTTGGATTCATCCCCAAAAGCAATTAGGTATAGAACATTAAATGAATCAGTATTATCTTGTTGCATATATTTCACTCCTCCGCTCATATTATCTGCTGATGGCATTAATCTATCCGCTATTGATTGGAACCTTTTAAATAAAAGGCTGTTTTCACATACTTTGTTGCTATTTACCAGGTAGTGAGTTGTGGTTGATTTCGCTTTCCGCGGGGCGGGCGGTGAGCCTCCTCGGCGTAAACGCCTGTGGGGTCTCACCTGTCCCGCTGCTCCCGCAGGAGTCTCGCACTTCCGCTCCAATCAACCTTAAATAGTTTCGTTTTAAAAACAACAATCTTTACGAAAAGAGCCAAATAAAAAAAGACAGTATTTAATATGGCTGTCTCTTTTATCTTATATCCCTCTTTTATTCGTGTAGCTTTGAAACAAAGATGTTCAACTCACGTACCCGGTAGTTCAGTAAAGTCTAAAGGATTCATTGAAGCATTTCAATTACAACAAGTATATCTAAGTAATTTGGAACAAATATTATAACTGTTGCAAATTCAAAGGAGGTGGCTTAAATGAACGCACAACGAGCAGAAGAAATTGCTTCTTCGCCAATTATGGCAAATGTGACCTATAATGAGGAAAGTATCTACATTGAGCACGTGGATCAACAAAATGGAATAGCTACAATCCATTCCCTTGATGAACCAAATAAAAAACAAAGTGTTTCTATAACCAGCTTAAATGAACAGTAATATGTTGTCCTTTGGTAATCCTTTGCCCTCGGATGTAGCTTTGAAACAAAGTTTAATCAATTAATAGATAAATGAATAAATAAAAGGTCATGTTTTGAAAAACCAATCAAAACATGACCTTTTAATATTTATTTGGATTATTTTTTTTAAAAAAAGAATAGCCGTATAGGTTACATCGACTAGAGGCGTTTTCCTTAGCAATGAAAAAGCAGTCCGTAAAAGGTTTGTCCGACCTTTTTCGCGTACCCCTAAAAGAAAATCCATTTCCTGGAGTTTTTCAACCCTAAATCATAAAAGCCTTATTAAATAAAGGAGTTCTAAATTAAAGCCACCCTTGTTAGGAAAAAAGTATAAGCCAATAACCGCCCCTCATTGCCAATCGATGAGGTTTTTCAGTAACGATTCCTATAATCACTTCGTTTTTTTCTGCTTTTCTTTAGGAAAACCGTTATTAGAATGATCAGAATGACACAGCCTAGCCCTCCTAGAGATGAAACAGAAAATTTATTAGCGTCCCCACTGATTGCTTCTTTTTTAAACGAGGCAGGCACAGCTGTGTTTCTAACATCAGCGACCGTTTTAAGGTTAAAGGATCCTATGGCGCGCCCTTCTTGGTTCCTGATTGAGAGAATTCCATCATTACTCGTTTTTAGACTAGGTTCATCACTAATTAAATGAGTATAGTATAAGTCTTTGTTCAGCTTATAGGATTTAGAGTCATCTGCTGAATAAAATAGGGTTTTTTTATCAATTTTGGCTGATTTAAAATTTTCAAAACCATAATTGAATAGAAGCTCAGTATCGGAGTAGGCATCCTTGTTTGAAGGAGCTTTAAGAGTGACCGCAATCAAGTCCTGTTCTCCTCTAGTAGCAGTAGAAATAAGGGTATAGCCCGCTTTACTAACGAAGCCGGTTTTCCCACCGGTTATTCCCTTATAAGGAAGTTCACCTTTTAAAATTTTATGATGGGTAACTAGAGTTGTGTCCCATGTTTCCACTTTCCATGGTAACTTCTTCTTCCCAAAATCTTCACGGAAAATTTCATTTTTCATTGCATATTGTGTAATTTTAGCAAGGTCACTGGCTGTAGTTACATGTTTTTTGTCAAACAAGCCATGGGGGTTCGTAAAATGAGTATCAGTGACTTTTACTTCTTTTCTTAAAAACTCATTCAAATCCTCCATGAATAATTTTTCACTTCCAGACATATGCTCGGCAATTGCGATAGCTGCATCATTTCCGGAGTTGATTAACATTCCTGCAATTAATTTGGAAAGCTTTATTTTCTCCCCAGGTTCAATAAATACCGAAGAGCCGTCTGCCTCAGCTGCTTTTTTACTAACAGTCACTAATTCATTCTGATCCCCGTGCTCTATAGCATATATAGCAGTAGCAACTTTCGTTAGACTTGCTGGATACATTTTTTTATTTATATTTTTTTCGTATAATACTTTTCCACTTTTCGCATCAATAATGATCCCAGCTTCACTAACGAGAGGTAAGTCGGATTTTGCACTTACAGTCGTAGAGGTGAAGGGGATTAAAGCCAAAATGAAGATAAAGAAAAACCTTTTCATATACCTCTCCTTAATTGATAGTTAAATCCTATATAGTCATACTATAATAAATCTGAATGTTTAAAGATGTTTTATTGAAATTGAAATGAAACAGTAATTACCCTTTAATAATCATGGAAGCATTTTGGATAATATTCTTCATTTACTTTCCTGGAATACCTTTATAAGGGTTTTAATTCTTTTAGTACCTATAAAATCATTAAGAAGCAAAGAGAATATTCGATGTTTTTATATAGCTTGTGATACTTATTCTTGAACTAAAAAACCCATTTTTCCAAGTTGTTATTTCTAAGGGGTTTGAGTGGCTATACTCTTTCTGACCACAATTGCTCCCTTAATGGAATAACTTAAATAGGGCCTTATAAACACTTATGCTTGTTCTAGCCCCCCGAAAAGTTTAGCGACCTTCATCTAAGGGTTCTCCCCTCGTCATCTTAAGAATTTTTCACCATAAACCAAAAATTTATTAATGCACTTTAATGTTTCGGTAATTTTTTATTTTTAAAAAGATATTGAAGCCCATCCTAATATTGCAAAATGAATTTTCATTATAAGTATCCTCTTCCTAAGAAGCATCTTAACAATTTGATGAATGTAAAAAACCCCATATACTTCATGGAAAAATTATTATTTATGGGGTTTATTTTGTTATTTTCGCTATATATGCTGGCTGGATCAATTAGTGCCGTCACTAAAACACAAGAAAATTGCATAAACCAATCTTAAGTAAAGTTTCAAAATGAATTCAGGAAACTTTGGATGATCATGTATTGTGGACAAGTAATTATATTACAAGTGCAACAACAGCAGGAGCAGAAGACCAAAAGCAAGTGTTGTCCAGACTTCTTAAAAATCAAGAGGATATTGGTAATGCTGTGAAGGGTGTATACGGTGAGGAGGCTTGAGAACAAACTTACGGATTTGCTTAATGAACATATTGTTATTACCGGTAAGATCGTAGAGGTGCTGCTAAAACCGGAAAGGAAGCCTTGGTGAAACAGCTAACAAAGAATGGTATAGAAATGCTGATGACATAGCGGCGTTCCTTAGCGGTGCCAACCCTTATTTAAAAGATGAAGAACTAAAAAAATTGCTTTATATTCATCTAAAGCTGGCTAAGTGTTACTGCCTGAGGAAGGTGGTTATCACGTATCGTGTACCTGAGTATACTTTGTCTTGCCGAATCATAAATTGCTGCGACTGTTCCCTTCAAAAACACAAATATTAAAAGGGTATAAAGATTAGGAGCAAAAAATAGTCCTGCTACAATCAAGATACTTAAAAATAAACAAATAACCATTATTTTCTTTTTGGGAAGTCGATCCACAAAGACACTTGCAAAAGGACCTATAATGACCCAAAGTTATCTTGTTACACAGTGATCCAATTTTTAAAAAGTTGTTATTTCACAATTTGGCCCAATTGTTGATCAATGATTAAACAGCACTCTTAAACTCCCTTTTAGTTCAATAAGAAAAACCGAAATCAAAATCATTTCGGATCATCTTTTTAAAACGGTTTAACTTTTTTATAATCGGTTCGACTTTATTTTAAAACTACAGTGGCAACCCGAAAAGATTGTGGTGACACTCACCTTTATGAAAGTACCTGTACTAAAAGTGCATACTTACATAATCGCAGTGTTAACTTTATACTCAAAATAAATAATAAAAAAGGAGGACTAATATTTGAAAACGCTTGTTATCGTAACACACCCAAGCATAGAAACATCCCTCATTAATAAGAGATGGGTAGAAGAACTTGAAAAATATCCGGAAAAATATACTGTTCAAGAATTGTCTAAGGTTTACCCCGATGGAAACATAGACGTGGAAAAAGAACAAAAATTGGTTGAATCGCATGGTAATCTTGTTTTGCAGTTTCCTATATATTGGTTTAATTGTCCGCCTCTCCTTAAAAAATGGCTTGACGATGTTTTTGCTTATGGCTGGGCTTATGGTTCAAATGGAGGCAATCGATTAAAGAACCGGAAAGCTGCTTTAGCTGTATCTGCCGGAATTAAAAAAGAAGATTATAGTGAAGAGGCAAAATATCGCTATACACTTGAACATTTATTATCTCCTTTTGAAACTACCTTCCTATACTGCAATGCAGATTATCGTTCGTTCTTTGCGTTTTATGGCACAGAAAATGCGCCGTCTATAAGCGAAGTGGATAAAAGCGCACAAGATTATTTGACCTTTGTTGACAACCTGTAATAGGTAGCTTTTTTAAAGCTACAAAAAGAAGTATTTCCTTGTTCAGGAGATACTTCTTTTTTATTTATATCTGTCGCTGTACATCCTCCAGAGCTGGCAAACGGTTTTTCTCTCCCCAATCACACATCATATTTAACAATGGAATGAGAGAAAGACCACGTTCAGATAATGAATATTCAACTCTTGGGGGTATTTGGGGAAACTCCTTGCGAATGATAATGTCATTTGCTTCCAGCTCCTTTAACATGATGCTTAGCGTTTTAAAGGAAATGGTACCGATACTTCGCTTCAGCTCATTATGCCGCATAACTTTATTTTCAGAAAGCCAATACATAATGATCATTTTATATTTACCGCCTATTAAGGACAACGTATATCCAAAGCCAGTGTCTTTTAATTCCACGTCAGTCGGAACACAGGTTTCGCGCACAAGTTACACTCCCCTTTGGTAAGTATATGATATAAAAATGCATACTTTTCAATATTTTGAAATCTCATGGATTATTCTTTTATAAAAAGTGATCATTTTTGTGTTTCTTAATCACCTAACGCACCCGTTAGTCTAATCTTCACCAAAAATTTGTTTATTTCTTTTTCTAAAAAGCGTCACATTGTGAATAGGTGTAATTACTTGTTTCTCCCAATATATTGCACTACCATTTGGAATAGCGTATATATCCCTATTGTATGATAAAGGGAATAATTCTTCATCAACGGTTCCATCATTGTGAACTTCTACACTAAAATCTACTAACTCTAAACCTTTTATTACTTGTGTTTCGGGATAATCTTCATCTTTTGTGATAATACAATCTCTGCAAAAAACTAAAGCCCCAGCACTGACACCCACCATTAAGCCCGGGAAACCTTTAATAGCTTGTATCAATTCTTTTGCAATCAAACTTTCCATTAACTTCTCTGGTCTTCCGCCAGTAAAATAAAGAACATTATGGTCTTTTATTTCATTTTGCATTTCTTGATTTGTGAGTCGATAGTCTAGTAGTTTAATATGCTCCATTCCTATATCCCCAAATGATTTCTTGGCAGAATTAAACCATCTATCAATTTTTGGATCCTCCGTAGCGAAAGGAATTATTAAGGTTTTATCACCTGCTTCAACGTGATTTGATAAATAATTCATTACATCATCAAGTTCCCCAGCTAAAGGGTTTCCTCCCCCAATAAAACAAAGGCTCATTAGTATTTCTCCTTGTTATGTACTTTTCACATATTATACCATTTTCCAAAGCTTCAAAAAGTTAGTTTCTCATGAACTAAGCTGCCTCGATCGTTGCAAACAGAAAGAACTGCCTTAAAGACATTTCCCATCTTAAGCTAAAGCACCCGATACTGGAATGACTACCACATCGGTTCATCCTTGTTACTTAGCTTATATATAAATGGCATCAAAATAAGAACCAAAGCATAAGCAACTATTTCAAAAGATAAGACATAACCTTTAGGTACCCCAAATGATATTGATGGTAAAATCAGTAAAGGTATAAATGAAAATAAGCTTAATTGGTTTCTTGATTTCTTGGAAACGTATTGGGATGAATCACAGGATGGACAACTTAACTTGTTCTTAAAGGTAAACATTTTAAAAAAAGTCTCTATCCAGCCCCATTTATAGCCACAGTGCTGACAGATTGGCATATGAAACGACCTCCTTTCAATTAAATTACATTATAAATTATACCATTTTCCCCTAAAATATCCTGATCACTTTAGTGGAAGATTTAAAGGTTCCTAACTAGGTGACCAAGAAAAACATCATTCCCAAACCCTGATTTGTTTGTACCTAACTTCTCCGTTAGCTCCATAAGAAAAAGAGCTGCCGGAGAACTGCACCCCAATTGTTAGACAACATCTAATAATCGTGGTTTTAGCAGCATGATTCCATGGAGGAAAGCATGAGTAGTACAAAGTCCATTTATTGCAGTTTTTGACAGCGAGGTATTCCGTTTGCAGCTGATATTATGAACCTCGTCATTTTAACGGCGTTGCTTTCTGTAGGGAATTCCGGATTATATGTTTGTTCTCGTATGCTTTGGTCACTTTCGCAAAATAGTATGGCACCTTCAGTATTCGGGAAGTTAAATTCTCGAGGTGTCCCATTTAATGCAGTATTTTTTAGTCTGCTTTTTTCCCTAGTATTTTTACTTACAAGTGTAGTTTCAGCAGAAACCGTTTTTGTCGTCCTGCTTTCTGTAAATGGTCTAGAAGGTACAATCAGTTGGATGACCATCGCCCTATCTCAATACAATTTCAACTTGTGGAGATGTGAAGGAGTTAAAGTATAAAGTTCCCCTATTTCCGCTAATACCCATTCTGTGTCTTGTTTTATGTGGAATTTCTATACTGTTTATGGCATTTGATCCGGCACAGCGTTCTCCCCTCGTAGTTGGCTTAGGCTTCATGGGGCTTGTTATCTTTATTAATTTATACGTTACGGGAAAAGTATTAAAGATAAGATAATACTGAAGGAAGACCATGGAGAGGTAACAACACCCAAAAGTAGAGTATGAGAATAGGTTCAATTTTGGGTGCTGTGCAAGATTCTCTTAAAATTGGACTTACTGATAATACCAAACTAAAAGAGGTTCTTGAAATACACCTTAACTAAATTATAGGGGGCTATAAATTATGAAAAAACCTTACTTAGTCTTATAGTGGAATGATTGTGAAACAGAGGCAAAGGGTTGGTTAGTGGTGCATAACTTTGTTAAAGGGTACGCAGGAGGAGGCACAAGGATGCATCCAACAGTGACAAGAGAAGAGGTAGAGCGATTAGCAGAGGCAGCGGCCTATAAATATAACGCTTCTGAAAGTGTCACCACCGGAGGGTGTAAAGCAGGCATTTCTTACGATTATAAAGCCCCGGATGCGTATGAAGTGCTAAGAAGGTTTCTGATTGCGATGATGCCATATATAGATGTAGGAGTATCATAAGGTAATGATTTGGTACGAAGTATGAGGATGCACTAAGAGTATTTGATGAATTCAACATTGGAATACCTTTAACTAAATCTATGAAGGAAGATTTAAGTGTTCAAAAAGGTATAAAAGACTTTAATGCTATGTTAGCTGCTTCCTTTTATACGATGCTGTAACAGGCTACGGTGTAGCATTTTGTGCAGATGAAGCGTGGAAATTTAAAGGTGAGCCTACAGTCAGAGATTTGATTGAATGTTAACTTAATTTACCTTTTTTTGAACTATCCCTATTCAATGAATATTAATATATGGAACCAAAACACTTCCAGCCCCATTTGGAAGTGTTTTGGCGTATTTACATTTCAGAAAAAACCCATTCAATTTCTGAGTTTCCAGTTACGATTGATTTGATCGTGCCCCCAAAACGTATGGTTTGAACCCAAATTGTATTGTTGGCTTTTCCATCTTCTAAAAATATTGCCAGATACTCTTACAGCATGATATGCTCCAATTCCTACTAAAAGCTAGGTGAGTAGGAATGGTTAGATTGAATGGAAAAGCTTTTTCATACGATTAAACCTCCAAATCTCTTGCTTTTTTTTTCGCCATTCGACGCTTATAAAGGGGAAAGCCAAACATATAATACCCTGAAAATGACAGCAGTATTAAAGATAGACCTGTTATTGTGAGGATACTGTATCTATACCAATTACCAAAGAAGGATCCATCATGCAAAGTAATGAGGAAAGTTGAGTAATCCGGGTTTGTAGATAATACTTTTCCCGTACTCGCATCGATTTGAACACCTTGACTATTGTTAAAGCGAACCTGGTAAACATTTGCACTTGGTCTATATTCAATTCTAAATATATCTTCAACCGAGTCTACATTTGGAAGCCCCTGAGACGTAGCAATGGACACGACCCTGTCCATAGGTATCGATTGACTGGGACTCGCCTCTTTTCCCGTCCTTAACTCATCAGCCACTCCCAGTGGTATCATATAAACAAGCAAGAGGCCTGTGACTGCTATGAACATAAAAAAAACAGATAAAATTAATCCTGACCATTTATGTACTTTTTTGCTTAAATGATACAACTTTACAGATTTGGACATTCTTCCATCACCCTCCTTGACTTCAAAACAAATACAGAACCTCCCTGCTTCCTTTTATACAATTTGGAAATAGATTGGTTATATTTAAAAGTATTAAAGTCTTACCTCATTCTTAATCCGTTATTAATAGCCATATCATTTTCGTAAATAGATATTTTCAACTTTATGATCTGATCCTTTTTTTAAAACTAGATTGGCCCGTCCTTTTGTCGGCAGTATATTTTCATGTAAATTTTTCAAATTGATTTCTTCCCAAATTTGAGTCGCTTGTTCAATAGCATTTTCTTTAGACAAGTTAGTATAGCGATGAAAATAGGATTCGGGACGTTGAAATGCAGTCTTTTGAAGTAGAAGAAACCTTTCAACATACCACCTTTCTATGTCAACTACGTTTGCATCAACATAGAGTGAAAAATCAAAAAAGTCACTGACGAATACTTGATTTTCTTTATCAACTTGAAGAACATTAACACCTTCCACTATTAAAATATCTGGATTACAGATGGTTTGTACTTCATTTGACAAAATATCGTACGTTAAATGTGAGTAAATTGGAACTTCCACTTTATTTTTCCCTGCTTTTACATCACCGATAAGATTAATTAATTTTTGAGTATCATAACTTTCAGGAAACCCTTTTCTTTTCATCAATCCTTTTTCTTCTAAAGAGGCATTTGAATACAAAAAACCATCTGTTGTGACCAGGCCTACGTTTCTATGATTATCCCATCTAGATAATAATGTCTGAAGTAACCTCGCTGTCGTACTCTTTCCTACAGCAACACTCCCTGCAATTCCAATGATATAGGGTACTTTTTTAGCATTTGTTTTTAGAAATGAAGAAGTAGCAGTGTTAAGTTGCTGAGAAGCTTCGACATATAAATTAATTAAACGAGTCAAGGGCAAATAAATCTCTTCTACTTCCTGAATAGATATTTCTTCATTTATTCCTTTTAAATCATCCAATTCTTCTTCATTTAAAGGAAGGGGAGTATGGTTTCGTAAAGATGCCCACTTTTTTCTATTGAATTCAAAATAGGGAGTATAGGAACTCATGCTTTTCGTTACCTCACTTTTTAGAGTTACTTTCAGTTTAACAAGGATGGTGCCCATAAAAATTCAGGAATAATCGATTCCTAATCCCTTATTGACCTAAATCCCCCTGTGACTTGCGAAAGAAATTGAATGAAATATGCTCTAGGAGACATAAAATGCATTCCTTTCTTGGTGGTTAATTTTTGAATGATAACCCATTTGTCTGCAAAGCAGTCCTAAGTTTAGGCAAAGAAGCTGGTCCCATACCGTGAAATTTCAAAATCTCTTTTTCACTATATGTTGATAGCTGTTGCAATGAAGTTACCCCATTATTTTCCAATGCCCGTCTGGCTGGTGCCGAGAGCAGTGAAAGAAATCCATTGTCAGGTTTCCGTTCTTGCTCACAAATAGGGCAGATCGGACAGTCGCTGGATTTATAGTATTTGTGTCCTTTGTTGCAAGTCCTTAAAATTTTCTTTGAAGTTGTCATTTTTTCTGTCTCCTTTTCTCACTTTTTTGCCTTCTATCTTCTGCCAACTTTTCAATGGAATACTTAAAAGTACTAACATCATAGGTATATCACGCTAAGTATTAGTGGATATGTATTCGCCACGTTCATGATGTTATGTAATGCAACTAAACTCACTAATGAAGAAAGAAAAAGTTGCCTTAAGACCCGCTCAGATTTTAAGCCGGTACACCAGTTAATTGAACTAGGGTACTATTTCATTAGTCAAAAAAACTATGAATAAGTAACTAAACATTGGCCATCGTAAAAGTAAAATCATATTTAAAAATCGAAAAGGACCATCCAAGCTGACAATAAGTATATCGATAAAGCTAGTATATCGATTGCAATCAATCAACGGTTTACCAAGACCTATTATCCGGTAAAACTAGAATATTAAAAAATGGATATCGAATAGTTGTTCATAAATGGTTTGCTCCATAAATATAAAAGAACAGAGCAAAAATAACAACCTACTTAATATGCTACATAATGTGTCTAATGTGCTTCTCACTTTCTAATGTAATTAGCCTGCCCCTTTAATGCATTAATCGAGTAGGAGGAGGCGCCTAGCCTCCGACCTCTCACACCACCGTACGTACCGTTCGGTATACGGCGGTTCAGT
>NZ_JAWRYN010000390.1:0-290 GCF_046534585.1 Peribacillus sp. SIMBA_075
TGTTTTATTTCTATTTCTTTGTCTGGAAAGATACGACGCTGCATGACAAGCACCAGCTGATACACCAATTACATATGGAAAATATAAATCTTGTTCCATAAAATATTCTAATATCCCACCCGTATATACACCACGCATACCGCCGCCTTCTAATACTAATCCCGTATTTTCAAGCATGTTATTCTCTCCTCTTTATATATTGACTCTTTAATTATTCACTATGTTAAGTATCTTTCTCTATTATATATGAGTTTTTTTAGAAATTATATTCAAAAGGCTTGAAATAAAGG
>NZ_JAWRYN010000391.1:0-289 GCF_046534585.1 Peribacillus sp. SIMBA_075
TTGCAGCAATCATCAAATTCTCGTGCCGTCGGTTTTTTGATCCAATACTTGCGGTCGCTCGCAATCACTTCCCCTTTGATGCGACTATCTTTATCCAGCAAAACTTCTACTAAACCGTCACTACTGGCAAAATATTCGTCTACCTCGTCGCAGGGAATGAGCGTCAGATCCAATTTGTTGCCATCTTCCAAAAAAATGATATAGGAAAACCAGTTGCCTAGTTCTGGCGGAAAAAGCTCCATGTCTTCGGGTTTTTGCATCATGATCCGTTTCCCGAATTGGTCAAGCC
>NZ_JAWRYN010000392.1:0-289 GCF_046534585.1 Peribacillus sp. SIMBA_075
ATATTTTCAGCAGCCAGCACCATCGCTGCGTATCCTGTTTCCCCCATAACGGGCACCTTTTGCTTAAGCGGCGCACGATAACCCGCTTCATCAAGAGAAAGAACGAGTTGTTTCGCATCATGGCTTAAATGATCACCATTCATGCTGATCCGGTCATTCACGCGGAGCATCTTCATATCACGCGCTTCCTCTGCTGATGTAGATACCTTTGCCATCGCAATGGCTTCAAAGGTTTGCAGCGTAGCATCTTGTATCGCAGTTGCAGAAGGCTTTCCCGCTCCTTGCAGAT
>NZ_JAWRYN010000393.1:0-288 GCF_046534585.1 Peribacillus sp. SIMBA_075
GGCCACGGTGAAAACTCTATTTACTTAATTGATATGGAATTACGTAAGGTTATGGGCGACGAAACTGAAATTATCCCTTTGATTGCAGATATCCAAGATCGTGAACGCATTATCGCCATTATGGATGAATATAAACCAGACGTCGTTTACCACGCCGCAGCCCATAAACATGTTCCTTTAATGGAAGGAAACCCAATGGAAGCTGTGAAGAACAATATTTATGGTACGAAAAATGTAGCAGAGGCCTCGCATATGGCTAATGTGAAAAAATTCGTTATGGTGTCGACT
>NZ_JAWRYN010000394.1:0-288 GCF_046534585.1 Peribacillus sp. SIMBA_075
CGGCCAACATGGCCGGGGTAGGGGCATCCACGGTGATGAAGCGCACCAAGTCTTCGACGGACTGGTCTTCGCTCTCCCGCCAGCGGCGGAAGGATTCGATGTTGGAGACCCGGGCCAGCATGGTCAGGCAGCCTGCTTGGCAGCGGCGTACCCGCCAGCCTTCTTGTCGGGGACCAGCCCCAGCGTCGTGGCGCGGTCGTGTATCAGGATCTTGACCGCCTTGGGCGCGTCGGATGCGCTGGCAACAAGCTCGTTGATGCCATCCGCATCCTCCACGTCGGCTAGCTT
>NZ_JAWRYN010000395.1:0-288 GCF_046534585.1 Peribacillus sp. SIMBA_075
CTTACTTATTCCTCTTGATGTTCCGGTCGACTCGTTCTGGCTCCTAAATAAATACGTAACTCCTTTCGTAAAAGAGTAGACCAGCCAGGTATGTTACATCCGCTTGTCTACTCTTTTTGCTTGAGCAACCAAGTCTGTATGAAAGGCAAGGGGGTGTGTCTATGTCAGTCCATCACAATAGAATATCGCATTTTCTGGTCTCGTTAAAAAAGCATAGCTGGAGAGCAGGCTTTCGTTTGCGGTCACGACGAGTACCTACGCATGTGCTGTGCTATGTGGCAGAGGGAT
>NZ_JAWRYN010000396.1:0-288 GCF_046534585.1 Peribacillus sp. SIMBA_075
GTCGCTGGTGCCATCTATATCATCGTGTCGCCCTTCGTATTTCCAAGTATCGTATTGACGGGGCACGGCGTAACGGACGGCATGGGGCTATCCGGCGCGATGCTTGCAGTACCCGTTAGCTTTATTTTATTGATCGTGGTTTCCTATATCACCAACCGCATTCCGGCGCTTTCCGGGAAATTGACGAAGCAAGCCGATATCGAGTTGATCGAGCGCATTCATGGCTGGAAAGATATTAAAGCTTACCGTTATAACAGCACAATCGGTGCAGGCATTACAGTCGCCGTT
>NZ_JAWRYN010000065.1:0-17525 GCF_046534585.1 Peribacillus sp. SIMBA_075
ATGGCGAGGTCCAAAAATGGCCTAACATAGTGGGCTCGTAGAGCCCCAATCTCCTAACTTCAGGCAAAAATTCAAAGGGAATCTCAAAAAGGGGTTCGCCAGATGGCGGATCTTTTTTTTGATCGAATATTTTACTGCTTATTTATTTGGAATCAGGAATTTATGTGTGGATTGATTGATGGGACTTTGAGTGAATTTATCATTTTTTTAAGGGTGAAAATGATAATTAAGGAAAAAATACGTGTGAAAAGTGATGAAGTAGACAAGTATATGACATTTGTAATGCCAGCCAATTGACGTTTATGACTATAGAAGATCAATGATTATTCCTATACTTAAATAGAGAGTAAGATGTTAAACACCAATTATGGTATTCGAAATATGTAAGCTGAACCAATCCATTTAAACACTCCATGTTTCTATATAATATTTATGAGGAGGAAATCATGAGTAATCAAAAACAATTAAGAAAAGATGTTGCCCCTTTTGAAAAATCCAATACTAAATCAAGTGTGAAGCAGCTTATAAATACATTTCCGCCATTTTTCCTGTTATGGTTTTTAGCTTATCAAAGCTTAACCATCTCATATTGGCTGACCCTTGCATTGGCCGTTTTGGCTGCAGGATTCGTAGTCAGGATTTTCATCATTTTCCATGATTGCTGTCATCAATCGTTCTTCAAAAGCAGAAAAGCGAATAACATCCTGGGTACAATCAGCGGAATCGTCACATTATTTCCGTATGAGCAATGGAAGCATAGTCATTCCATACATCATGCAACAAGCAGTAATTTAAACAAACGCGGTACAGGAGATATCTGGATCATGACCGTTGATGAATATGTAGCCGCTTCATTCTGGGGACGTCTGGCTTACCGTTTATATAGAAATCCAATCGTCATGTTTGGATTAGGTCCATTCTATCTATTCCTTGTTTCGAATCGTCTGAATAAAAAAGGCGCAAAAAAGAAGGAACGCATGAATAAGTATTTGACAAATGCCGCAATCGTGGTGATTTATGGTTTGTTATGCTTGGCTATCGGATGGCAGGCATTCCTGATGATTCAGGTACCGCTTCTTTTTGTAACTGGATCCCTGGGCATCTGGCTGTTTTATGTACAGCATCAGTTCGAAGATTCTTATTTCGAAGAGGAATCGGAATGGGATTATGTGAAGGCTGCCATTGATGGAAGTTCTTATTATAAACTTCCGAAGGTTTTACAATGGGTGACTGGTAATATCGGTTTTCACCACGTGCATCATCTTAGTCCAAGAGTGCCGAACTACAATCTGGAAAAAGTCCATGATTCCACCCTGCCTTTGCAGCAGGCAACGACAATCACTCTTAGTTCAAGTTTAAAATCACTTCGATTCCGCCTTTATGATGGGGAAAACAAGACGTTTGTAAGTTTTAAAGAGATAAAGGAACGTCTAAATGAGAAAAAATCAAAGTTGGAAATGAATAATAAACGTCCAAGTCTTCAAGGGAAATAAATAGTTAATCAAAAAACCATTCAATTTCCATTGGATGGTTTTTTGATTAAACACCTTAGTATATACTAGGAGAAAAAGAAATAGAGGCGGCGCCATGCAAAGTTGGTATCATATCTTTCCTAAGAACACAGGGCTGAGCCCTTATGTCTGGATCATTTTTTGTATCCTTCCTTTTTACTTCATTTTCAAATCTTCATCGATGTTGGAGACTGTCTTTGGAATCGTCATGATCATTTTGTTTTTCATATCATATGGTCTCTCATTCGTTTCGAAGGGATGGCCCGTATACGTATGGACGGCTATACAAATAGTCATATCCATATCCATGACCATATTTTTCAGCTACATTTACTTTTCACTCTTTTTAGCATTCTTTATTGGGAATGTTCAAAATAAGGTTGGCTTTTTCGTATTATATTCGATCCAGCTATTAGCCACCATCGTATCTGTCAATATTGGATTCATCATGAAAGACCCTACCTTCTTTTCGCAATTTCCCTTTATGCTCATTTGTGTAGTGGGCGTGATCCTTCTCCCATTCAACACATATAATCGGAATAAACGTGATAGGCTGGAAGAACAATTGGAAGATGCACATAAAAGAATTTCCGAGCTTGGCAAAATGGAAGAACGCCAGCGGATTGCCCGTGATCTACATGATACACTTGGACAAAAACTTTCTTTGATTGGCTTGAAAAGTGACCTTGCAGGGAAATTGATTGATTTAAAACCGGAGTCGGCTAAGAAGGAAATCAAGGATATCCGTCAAACGGCGAGGACGGCACTCAAGGAAGTACGGGAAATGGTGTCGGAAATGCGTGGGGCCAAGCTATGCGATGAAATCATCCGGGTCAAGCAAATATTGAAAGCGGCAGAGATAGACTTCAATTTGGAAGGCACAACGGAATTGCAAGATACTCCATTGCTTGTTGAAACGGTTTTAAGCATGTGCTTGAAAGAAGCTGTGACAAATATCGTCAAACATAGCTGTGCCGACTCATGTAATATCGTCATCGAAGAATTACAGACAGGAGTGACGATGAAAGTCCAAGATAATGGAGTGGGACTTTCACATAAATCAGAATTTTTTAAAGGCAATGGACTTCAAGGAATGAAAGAAAGGCTTGAATTCGTTAATGGCAGCCTGGATATTAAATCAACAGATGGAACTGCACTTTATATAAGGGTTCCGAATGCTATAAAAAATAATGGATAGGTGGGATTAACATTGATTAAAATCGTAATTGCTGAAGACCAAAGGATGCTGCTTGGCGCACTAGGTTCTATCCTTGATCTGGAAGAGGATATGGAGGTTGTCGGAAAAGCGAGCAATGGGGAAGAAGCAATGAATCTCGTTAATCGTTTAAAGCCAGATATCTGCATTACGGATATTGAAATGCCAGTTAAAACCGGGCTTGATGTAGCGGAAGAGATCAAGGATCAGGGCCACCAATGCAAAGTCATCATTTTAACCACGTTTGCACGCCCTGGTTATTTTGAAAGAGCCAGAAAGGCCGAGGTAGGTGGATATCTGCTGAAGGATAGTCCAAGTGAGGAACTGGCGAACTCGATCCGTGTCATCATGGACGGTCGGCGCATATATGCTCCTGAGCTGGTGGATATGGCTTTTGAAGAAGAAAACCCTTTGACTGAAAGAGAGTGTCAAGTGCTCCAATTAATTGCAGATGGTAAGAATACAAAGGAAATTGCCAGCCAGCTTTATCTGACCAATGGAACGGTCCGTAATTATATTTCGGTCATTCTTGATAAATTGGATGTAAGCAATCGCGTTGAAGCTATTGTAAGATTCAAGGAAAAGGGCTGGTCAAAAGATTGATCAAAGGGTACATCCCTTTTGGGGCGATTGGCTTGGAGGCTTCGTAAATCAAAAGACACAGTGTTAAGATTAGGATATGGTATATTAGATTTTATTACATATGTACAGGAAGGTGTTGACCATTATGCAAAAAGCTACATTTGCAGGAGGCTGTTTTTGGTGCATGGTGACACCATTTGAAGAACAACCCGGGATTGGGGGAATCGTATCCGGTTATACAGGGGGACATGTTGAAAACCCTACTTACGAGGAAGTGAAGACGGGAACTACGGGACATTATGAAGTCGTCGAGATCACTTTCGATCCCCTGTTATTTCCTTATGAAAGACTACTTGAACTATATTGGCAGCAAATCGATCCAACCGACGATGGCGGTCAATTCCATGACAGGGGAAGCCAGTATCGAACGGCCATCTTTTATCATGACGAAGCTCAAGAGAAACTGGCCATTGAAGCGAAAGAAAAGGTTGCAGCCAGCGGGAAATTCCGGAAACCCATCGTAACGGAAGTCCTTCCTGCCCAAACCTTTTATCCTGCCGAAGAATACCATCAAGGCTTTCATAAAAAAAACAAAGATGATTATAAAGCAGACCGTGCGAAATCAGGACGCGATGAATTCATTGACCAGCATTGGAACGTTGAATGAACTGGATCATTATTAAACGATCCAGTTGATTACAGGTATCGGCTCTCTTTCCGCTGACTGTCTGCCAAGCTTCCTCGCCGCAAGCGGCAGTGTGGTCTCGGCAAGCCAGTTATTCGGGATGAGGCCGTTCCGAACCCCATTTTGTCGACAAACTGTGACTATGGAAATATTCCATAGTCTTTTTATTATGGTTAGCCATTGATACATAGGCTTTTATTATTTAGCTATGGAGAAATTTTTAATGATTGTGAGGAATCTGTGTATGGTGTCTGTAAAGACCAACTTGGACTTTTCACATCCGATTCTTTTTTTTGACCTTTTAAAGTAATTATTTCATGGGATTTTTATGCAGAGTGTTCAATTTCTCATGATATTTTCATTTTTATTCAGTACACTAAGAGGTGGGTGGTGGTAATCATGAATAAAAGGATTTTAATAATAGAAGATGAAGAAAAAATCGCGAGGATCCTCCAGCTGGAACTTAATCATGAGGGTTATCTAACTGAATCGGCTTTTACCGGAAAGACAGGTCTGCAAAGGGCAGAATCCGAAGAGTGGGATTTAATCTTATTGGATGTGATGCTACCCGAGTTGAATGGCATAGAAGTACTTAGACGTTACCGGAAAAAGAATGGATCTACACCAGTCATTCTTCTAACCGCAAGGGATGCTGTACCAGACAAGGTGAATGGCCTGGACCATGGTGCGAATGATTATGTAACGAAACCGTTTGAGATAGAAGAGCTGCTGGCCCGGATCCGTGCTTGTTTTCGTACAAATGTACGTGAGAGCCAATCAGAAGGGAAAGCGGATGAACTTAAGGTCCATGATCTGCAATTGAGCCTTGGTACAAGGGACCTTCTCAGGCAAGGCAACAGGATCGAGCTGACTTCCCGCGAGTTCGATTTGCTGGTATATCTATTGCAAAATAAAAATCAAGTACTCTCAAGGGAGCAAATACTTACACATGTATGGGGATATGACTTTGCAGGGGATACGAATGTGGTTGATGTGTATATCCGTTATTTACGAAAAAAAATAGATTACCCCTTTGATTTGCAGCTCATACATACTTACCGCGGGGTAGGGTATAGCTTGAAGGAGCCGGTATGAAGATTCGGACGAAAATCCAATCGTACTCCAGTCTTTTTTTAAGCGTCATGCTTATATTGTTGAGTATCATCGTTTTAATTGCCTTTCTCTTGATATCTGTTGAGAGGGAAAGGGATCTGCTCGAAGATAAAGCTTCATTAATTGAAGAAAATATCCTGACGAAAGATTTGATTTCCGGTGATCCCGATTTAATGGAGCCGTATACCCCTGATGATGGAATGGTGCGGATATTTGGCACAGATGGAAGGTTGGTAAAATCGTTTACGGATGAAGAGGACCTTGAGGGGCTAGAGGTTAAATCCATTAATGAGAAAGGATTTGATTTTAGCAAAGCTGATGGGGATTACGTGTTGACCTACCGTTACGCATATCCCGAAGAAGGGAAGAAGCTAGGAATGATCGAGGTGACACAGCCGCAGGATACCCTCCTTGAAAATTTATCGACTCTTGCCCTCGTATTAGGTGGTGCATCCCTTTTTGTCATTCTTCTATCCATTTTTGCAGGTAAATGGCTGGCCAATCTAATCCTCAAACCCATATCGATCATGAGCGGGTCAATGATGGAGATTGAGAAAAGCGGAGAATTCAAAAGGATACCGCTTTCGGATCAATCAAAGGACGAGCTACAGGTAATGGGGGTGTCATTCAACAGGATGATAGAAAGGCTTGAGCGGAATTATAACCGACAGCAGCAATTCCTTTCAGATGCTTCACATGAATTGAAAACACCGATTACGGTCATAGAAAGCTACTCCTCACTATTGAAACGCTGGGGAATGAAGGATGAGGCGATTCTGGAAGAGGCGGTGGAGGCAATCCATCATGAAGCCATCCGGATGAAACAGCTGACGGAACATCTACTTCAATCCGCTTCCCAAAGTGAACCTTCAAAGGATGTTGAAGGAAAAGTCGAACTTATTTCGTTTTGTGAACAGATTGCCCAAACATTTAGAAGGACGGCAAACCGTGAAATAAAGATACAATCCGAGTTTAAGGAAATATATGCAATGGCCATTTCCAGCAAGCTTGAACAGGTGCTTGTCATCCTATTGGACAATGCCATGAAATATAGTGAATCGGATATACAAATCCTGATAAAACGGAGGGCTAATGAAATTTTCATTGGTGTTAAAGATCAAGGGGCAGGGATATCACCAGAACATCTACCGCATGTATTTGAACGTTTTTATCGCGTGGATTCATCAAGGGCAAGGAAAACGGGAGGCAATGGACTCGGGCTTTCCATCGCTCGAACACTTGTCGAGTCATTCGGAGGTAAACTGGAAATTCAAAGCGAAGTGGGAGAGGGGACGTTGGTGACTATTACTCTTTCTCATCAAATTCTAATCTAGCGCTCATGTTCGTTTCATGAATGATGTTTATTATTAAGGTAACAACTCAAAGGAGGAATTATTCATGAAAAAGCAGTGGGCTACGATAAAAGAAGGTATCATTCAAAAGAAAAAGGTAATCTTGACGGTTTCCATAGCTTCTGTATTGCTTTTCGGCGGTGCCGCTGGAACTGCGGTATATGCAGTCAATAAGAGTGCGTTATCTGAGGATGAGGCTATCAAAATGATTTCAGAAAAACTGGGCGGTAAGGTTACTCAATTTGAAAAGGATTGGGACCAGCCGATGACCTATGAGATGACCGTTAAAACGAATGAAGGCTATCAAGATGTAGAGGTCGATGCTGAAAAAGGAGAGATTCTTTCTCGGGAGATGGAAGACGAAGACGATGAGGATATGAGCACACAACAAGCAGTGGAAATTGCAAAAATCAGCATGGATCAAGCTGAAAAGATTGCCTTGAAAGAGGTGGAGGGTCAAGTGACGGATGCAGAGCTTGATTCAGAGAATGGCATCCTTGTGTACGAGTTGGAGATAAACCAGGGACAAAAGGAATATGATGTAGTGATAGATGCCACTACGGGGAAAGTATTGAAAAACCAGTTGGATGATTAATCAATATCTAGAACTGAAATGTGTGAAGGATTTGCCAAGTGGCAGATCCTTTTTTATTCACAATGGCATATTCGATTGAAAAGTGAGGCCGATCCAGACTCCCATTTTCCTACATATAAATTCTGAATTACTCTTTCTCAGCCGATCTAAGAAGGTATTAAATGGGGGACTCGCGAATAGGGGCAATAAGGAATTTTATTCAATGGAGGAATGGCGATGGAGAGTTTAGAAAGGGCACTGATATTAAGAGGCAGGAAAGAATTCAAAAAATCCAATCAATTATTGATGGATTTGGCAAAGCAAAATCCAGAGGATGCAGTCATACAGTATCAGTGTGCCTGGAGTTTGGATATTCTTGGACTAGAGGTAAAGGCGGTGCCCCATTATGAAGCTGCCCTCAAACTAGGTTTGCCGGATGAGGACGCAAAAGGAGCCTACCTAGGGCTGGGGAGCACATATCGCACCATTGGGGAATATGAAAAATCAAAACGGACATTGGAAGCGGGGCTGGCAAAGTTTCCTGAGGATAGGGCTTTATTGGTATTCAGGGCCATGTCATTTTATAATTTGGGCCGACATGATCTAGCGATGGAATCCTTATTGAAAATAATTGCGGAAACCTCTAAGGATCGAGAAATACAATCTTATGCAAAGGCCATAGAATTCTATAGTGATAAACTGGATAAAGTTTTCTTGGAATCGTAATCATTCATCCCCAAACTATCCACAAAGCGTGCATAAACAAGTCATGAATACATATTCGAAATGAATTAATCAACAAAAATGAAGGGAAATGTTTATCGATGACTTGTTTTTAGTCATTTTACAGGCAAAACAATGTGGATAACCTCGGATTGTGGATAACTTTTCGGTGTTATTCACCCCTTTTCCACAGGTAATCCACATATTCACCTTTATATGATAAAAATCACTGAAAAAGCGATTAAGCATCCATGAATTTGTTTCTGTAGTGACTTAAGGCAAGTAGCGGGTAAATATAGCGATAGCTGTGATAATGGGTATACAAAACGCTTGCCATGAGCTGGCCTGCAGGATAGTCATTGGTCCAGTCTTCTTTTTGAGCTCCGCGGGTGAGATAGGCGATGCCCTTTTCAATTTCAGGTGTGGGTTTGTCAGATGTTGCAATCAACGCATCCACAGCCCAAGCCGTATGTGTCAGGGTACTGGTCCCGAGAGGCATATAATGCTGCTTGATGTCACTATAACAAGATTCACCCCAGCCGCCATCTTTATTTTGGATTTTATTTAACCAGGAGATGGCCTTTTTGATGGCAGGATGTTCAGAGGAATGCCCTACGGCCTTCATGCCAGTCAGTGCCGACCATGTGCCATATAGGTAACATATTCCCCAGCGTCCGTACCAGGAGCCGTCCTGCTCCTGATTTTTCAAGAGCCAATCTACGGCCTTTTTGCTGACTTTCCCAGGTTTCTTCAAATTTGTATAGTTCCCTAGAAATTCAAGCGTCCTGCCTGTTAAATCAGCTGTCGACGGATCAGTCAAGATGTAATTTGATCCTTCGAAAGGAATGAGATGTACCCATTTAGGATCGCTTTCTCGTTCAAATGCGGGAAATCCTCCATCGTCATTTTGCATGGAAATTGTAAAGGCGACACCACGCTGCCAGCTGTCCAGATTATCAGGTCTTGTTTGCATTTGACCTGCAAGCGCCCGTAATGATGCCGTCGTATCATCTACATCTGGATTCATTGTATTCAAATCAGAGAAACCCCAGCCACCTGGGACCGCGTCAGGATTATGAATTAACCAATCTCCATACATATAATGCTGGCGTGACAGTAAATACTGATTGGCGGACTTTACAGTTTCATCTTTTGATGGCAGTCCGGCTTCTTGCAGGGCATAACTGATTAAGGATGTATTCCAAACATGTGCTGTTGTAAGTTGGATATGTGTGTGACCATCAACGGAACAGGACATTTCCTTCAAACCGGAAACAGCTTTTAGGATTACCGGATCTTTTTTCGAGTAGCCGGTTGAAAGTAGGGCAAAAATCATGAAAAAGGTAGGCCCCAAATAATTATACAACGTTCCGTCGGGTTCTAGCCGGTCGAGCATAAATCGTTTTGTGGTTTCTAGGGCCAAGGAATGAAGATAATCTGGATAACCAATTAAAGTTTTGACACCTGTTTGAAGTTTGGAAAAGAAGGAGCGGTATTCGTCGGTTCGATATTCCTTCCACACATGCTCTTCAGACCGTTCCTCCCTTGTTTGATATAAATCTTTTAAACTAGGTGTGTTTGGGGACATGATCTGGAACCTTTTATGTCCTAGTAAAAGCAAAGGGACCATGGTGACACGGCCATATACGGATAGGTCATAAATGCTGAAGAAGAAGGTTGGCGGCAGTAATATAGCTTCGAGCGGGATCGGGAATAGGAGTGGCCATTTATATTGTCCAGTGATGGTGAGCATCATTTTAGTTAACATTTTGGCCTGTTTAATTCCACCCTTGGAAAGAATGAATTGTTTGGCTTTCCTCATATGAGGATCTTGTTTTTTTCGCAGTCCGCTATAAAGGAGACCATAATAAGCTTCAATAGTGACTGAAAGATTACCGTCTTTTTCATCATGGAAAAGTCTCCAGGAGCCATTTTCCGTTTGTCTGCTTTCAATCCTTTTTACTAATGCCTCTATTAAAGAGGCATCTTCTATTTCTAAAACTTTAAGTAAAATAATCATATAGGCATCAGCTGTTATCCCAGTGTCAAAGGGATAATTCCAAGATCCATCTGCTGATTGGTCTTGTTTTAAGCGATGAATAAGGCGGTTCATTTCCAATTGCACATGCTGGTTCAAAGTCGTTCCCCCTCTTAAACACAACGTCCGTTTATATATATATTCAAAAACTCTCAACACATTCAAAAAATAAAGTCCGCCAATAGGCTTAAAAGTGAATTAAATAGGAGTTCAAAAATAAAACGCTTCAGCAACGAAAGCTGCTAAAGCGTTTTAGAAAGTAATCGAAATGCATTATTTAACTGGTAATGCTGATTGTTTCATGTAGCGGTAAATAGGTAATTCTCCGCCCTTAACAGCGGGAATGAAATTGAATGTCACGTAGCTGTCCATGCCTTCTGGTTCGAGGGCCAGGGAAATGAAGTTAGCGTCAGGCTGGTCCATGTTAAATACATAGGCTCCTTTTGGGAAAACCCGAGTTTTTGAAGTAACGGTGGTCGTGACTTCCCTTGTGGAATGTCCGCTTTCCAGTTCAGCGGAAACTTTTAGATCCTTGACCCTATAGTTTTCAACAGCTACTTTCATAGGTCTTTTTAATTTTTTGACTTCTACTCCCAATAGCTGAAGTTTCTTGGCAATATCTTTATATTCGGGTGGAAGGATATAGGCTGTCGGACGATCTCTAACCAGCGTAGGGTAGGCAGCGGTAGAATCCAGCCAATCGATGGTGGTATCTACCTTTTTGGCTTTCGCTATATCGACCACTGTTAACCTTTGATTTTTCATTAATTTATTTTGGCTGGTGATGACAATTTTGTCATTATCATTTGCTTTTCTCCCTTTTTTCACCACTTCATTTTCCGCCTGCTTGACCACCTTTTTTACTTCATTGGCCTGATCAGCCGTCGTTTTAATGAAGGCAGCCTGAGCTGAAGCTTGTGCATAAACACGACGTTTGAAGTCAGTACGGCCGATATTGATACCCCTTGTTTCAATTAAATAGGTCATTGTATTTTTCAATCCGAGAGCGTTGCGACCGATGCGGGCTTCTGTGCTTCCTTCAGTAGCGGTAAGAATTCCAGTATCAGAAGTATCGAGTGTATAGTAATCATGATAGGAAAGCTTTTCTTTTTCCAATGCTTTGAAAACATTAGGTAAAAGCAGTTCATCGGATGCTTTTCGAAGCTGTTCCGGAATATTTAAATTCTTTGCTGATGAAATGAGCAGATCATAGGAAGCGATGGATCCATTTGCGCCTACCTTTTTAAGGGGAGCGGGGTTCACTGTATATTCATGTACATCAAGAATGACTTCAGGCCCATAATCATTGATGGTTTGATGAATAGTCTGTACTTCAGGATACTCCACTTTTAAATAGTCCCTATTCGCATCCATGTCATTTGCGGTAAAACGTTTGAAGTAATAGGAGCCATCTGGATTTACGCGTGGAACGATGGCAATGTTCACTTTATCGAGGACGTCACCAAGTTTTCCTTCGGCAAGCCATTGTGCAATGACTAATGTTGATTCACCTGAGGCGGGTTCATTGCCATGGATCTGACCTTGTATCCAAATCAATGGTTTACGGGAATCCTTATTGAGTTTTTTTGAATCCTTGCTGAAAAGAAGCATGGGGATGTCGCGTCCTTCTATTGATTTACCTATCGTCTTGACTTGGATGTTCTTATTTTTATGGGAGAGGGAATTGATATGACCAATCATTTCTTCTTGGCTCGTAAAAGCGATCTTGCCTTGTATAAAGGCAGGGGTCTTGAAAGAAACATTAGGTTCAGGGAAAAGGTAGGAGAGGTTATCAGGTTGAATATAGCTTGGACCATTTCCATAATAAGGGGTGAATTCCTCTGTCATTGCGATGGGGTTCTGGCTAGGCAATCCAGTGACAAGACCTAGGGTTACGAAAGAAACGATTGTAGGAATGATTTTTTTCACGGACGTCCTCCTATATAACTTTTTCCATAAATTATCATATATTAAGCTATATATACAGTATAACCGTAGGAACTAGAGAAAAACAGGAAGTATCTACTAGATCAATAAAGGCATTCCATGGCTTGCAGCCCAGTAAAACTCTTTCTGTCAAAAAAAGAGTGTGGATGTTTTTCGATTACATAAGGGAATGACTCTGATGCATAACAACCTTCCCAAGGGCTTATATTTCTAGGGAATGTTGGAAGAAAAAAAGCTAGTAATTACTTTTCATAGTTATTCATCCCCTGGATTCTGTATACTTAAAGGTAGATAGTTGAAATTTCCATAATAAAATACGGTTCAAGCAATTTGCTTGGCCCGTATCATTTCAATTCATCATATAACTGATTTAAAAGATTCCGTGAATCCTTGGCGTTCATTATCTGGCCATTCACTTTCGCATAGGGGGTTTGCTTACAAAGTTTACACTCACTTAAACATTCATATTCCTTATATTGAAACCTTGGATTCGCTAAGAATTTACCATAATCAGCAACCGTTTGTTCATCAAGGAAGCGGTCAAGATTATTTTGGCAAAACTCAATCTGGATTTTCCCTTTTTTTGTGAATACTTTAGATAGGAAGTTTTTCATCACATCGCTTCTTTCATTAGAAGAGTAAATATTTGTTATTATGATTTTATCACTTCCTGCAGCGAAATGCATGAGTGGTTCTTCCATTATCCGGAGTTTATCAAAGTAATTCCCTTGTATTTGTTGACACCTGTCAAAGAAATGGTAGAATAAGAATGAATGGTAATGATAATGAATCTCATTATCATGAATGTGAGAACCCTGTAACTATTGTCTCATGAAGCCCATTTCAATAGGGGATTGTACAATAGTCTTTATTCATAAATTTTTAATTAAAAATATTATCGCTGTATTTACTGAGATAGGAAGAGTAGGAAATGTAGATGAAGATAAGATATTTAGTCATGTCGTTAATCGTTTTATCATTTACCTCATTATTCATTGGTGTAAAAGATATTACCCCCCTGGATTTATTGGATCTAAGTGATGATAAAGTGCAAATCATGCTGCAAAGCCGTTTCCCCAGAATGATGACCATAATCATTGCCGGCGTGGTGATGAGTATAAGCGGTCTGATCATGCAGCAATTGAGCCGCAATAAATTTGTATCCCCTACGACTGCCGGTACCATGGATTCTGCAAGGCTTGGACTTCTTCTTGCCATTATCATTTTTCCATCGGCAGCACTTATTGAGAAAATGGCATTCGCTTTCATATTCGCTTTGGCAGGTACATTCTTGTTCATGAAAATTCTTGATCAAGTGAAATATAAGGATACGATTTTCATTCCATTGGTTGGTTTGATGTTTGGTAATATCGTCGGTTCCATCTCGACATTCTTTGCTTATAAGTATGATTTGATTCAAAGCCTCAACACATGGATGAATGGTGATTTCTCGATGATCATGTCGGGAAGGTACGAACTAATATATGTAAGTATCCCTTTAGTCATTCTCGCATACTTCTTTGCCAATAAATTCACTGTGGCAGGGATGGGTGAGGAGTTTGCTATTAATCTAGGGCTGAATTATAAACTTATAGTCAATTTTGGGCTGATCATCGTGGCATTATCCTCCACTGTTGTCCTGTTAACGGTGGGAACGATTCCTTTCATAGGATTGATCGTACCAAATATTGTATCCCTTTACCTTGGTGATAATTTGAAAAAGAGTCTTTCTCATACAGCGTTGCTAGGGGCAGTATTCCTATTGATCTGCGATATCCTGGGCAGGATCATCATATATCCATTTGAAATTCCGATTGGACTCGTGGTTGGTGTGATAGGAAGCGCCGTATTTATCTATCTGATAATGAGGAGAAAGGCATATGAATAATAAAAGTAAGATCATTATATTAGCTGTTCTGGCAGCAGCTTTAACGGCAGGTTACATATTTTGGGACCTTGGCCCGAATTGGGATTATGCACTGCCGAGAAGGGTCATAAAAATCATTGCCATCATCGTGGTAGGTTGTGCGATAGCCTTTTCAACAGTGATTTTCCAAACGGTTACGAATAAT
Source organism: Peribacillus sp. SIMBA_075 (assembly GCF_046534585.1). Classification (NCBI taxonomy): domain Bacteria; kingdom Bacillati; phylum Bacillota; class Bacilli; order Caryophanales; family Bacillaceae; genus Peribacillus; species Peribacillus sp. SIMBA_075. Next base: position 13,814 of record NZ_JAWRYN010000065.1, read on the forward strand.
AAAATCCTGACACCAAGCATTTTGGGACTGGACTCCATGTATATGCTGATCCAAACTGGAGTGATTTTCCTCTTCGGTTCAACGCATATCATGATCATGAATAAAAATCTCAATTTCCTGGTTACACTTACGGCCATGCTTATTTTTTCCAGCCTGCTGTTCAAGTTCATGTTCAAGAAAAACCGAAATATTTACTTTCTATTGTTGATCGGTATCATATTCGGGACCTTATTCGGCAGCATGTCTTCCTTTATGCAGGTTTTGATTGACCCGAATGAATTTCAAATGATACAAAATAAAATGTTTGCCAGTTTCAATAATGTCAACACTGACCTGTTAACATTAGCGATTATCCTCATGATAGCGGCAATGATATATTTTATGAGATTTTTGAAGTATTTAGATGTCATGTCACTAGGGAGGGACCAAGCCATAAACTTGGGTGTGGATTACGATTTTGTAACGAAACGGGTTTTAATCGTCGTCACGATTTTAATTTCCATTTCAACTGCCCTGATCGGTCCAATCACGTTCCTCGGATTACTTGTTGCAAATGTGGCTTATCAATTCATTAAGTCCTATCAGCATAAACATATCATCCCGGGTGCAATGCTGATCAGTGTGATTGCCTTGGTCGGCGGTCAATTCATTGTAGAGAGGATCTTTACGTTCTCTACCACCTTGAGTGTCATTATCAACTTTGTCGGCGGTGTCTATTTCATCTATCTTCTATTAAAGGAGAATAAATCATGGTAGAAGTGAAAAATTTATTCAAAAAATATAATAGTAAAACGGTTGTCGAGGATGTTTCCATTGAAATAACGAAAGGGAAAATCACATCTTTCATCGGTCCTAATGGAGCGGGGAAAAGTACAGTCCTTTCAATGATCAGCCGGCTCATTACCCGGGATTCAGGGGAAGTCCTGATCGAGGGGAAGGATATGGGGAAATTCAATAGCAATGAACTTGCTAAAAAGATTGCCATCTTAAAGCAGGCTAACCACATCAATATCCGTTTAACGATTCGTGAACTTGTCGCCTTTGGCCGTTTTCCTTATTCACAAGGTAAACTGACTAAAGAGGATTGGAAGTATGTCGATGAAGCGATTGAATATATGGAACTTGGCGAAATGCAGGATAAGTTTCTTGACCAGCTTAGCGGCGGGCAACAGCAGCGGGCATTCATTGCCATGGTTATTGCTCAGAATACGGAGTATGTACTTCTTGATGAGCCTCTGAACAATCTTGATATGAAGCATTCCGTCCAAATCATGAAGGTATTGAGGAGATTGGCCGATGAATTAGGGAAAACGGTCATAATCGTCATTCATGACATTAATTTTGCATCCTGTTATTCCGACTATATTGTCGCATTGAAGGATGGCAAGGTTGTTCATAATGGACCTACCGAACAAGTGATCAACACCGAAGTATTAAAGGAAATCTATGATATGGATATTGAAATCCAAAATATCAATGACAATAAGATCTGTGTGTACTTCACGTAAGAAAAAGCCATTTGGTTTTAAATTACTTCAGTATTCATAGCCGTCTCAGATTCACTTCATACGCTCATTAGGCTGTTAAAAGTTGGCGGGCGCCCAAGGTTTTTAGCCGCCTCCTGTTTATATCCAGGGAAAGCGATGCAGGTGAATTCTGTGAAGGTGAGGATTCAATCTGTAATTTTAAATAAAAAAATACTTTTCGAGGTGACCATGATGATTAAGAAATTATCTTTACTGCTTTTAGTTGCAATGCTGGCTGTAGTGGCTGTAGCTTGCGGATCAGTTAAGGAAAAAGAAGAATCAGGTACGAAAAAAGAAAGTGCTAAAAGCGAAGAATTTACGGTTAAGCACCAACTAGGCGAAACGAAAGTAAAAACAAACCCTAAAAAAGTTGTTGTATTCGATATGGGTGCTCTTGATACTCTAGATAAATTGGGTGTGAAAGTAGCAGCTGTTCCTCATGATGGCCTTCCAAAATACCTTTCTAAATATAAAGGTACAACTGAAAATGCCGGCGGTTTAAAAGAACCTGACTTCGAAAAGATCAACGAGATGGCTCCTGACTTAATCCTGATTTCTGGCCGTCAAACTGAAGCATATAAAGAATTAAGTAAAATTGCCCCTACTGTTTATGTAGGTGTAGATACTGCAAATTATATGGAATCCTTTAAAGAAAATGTAACACTTTTGGGTAAAATCTTCGATAAAAAAGACGAAGCGGCTAAAGAATTAGCACGTGTTGATGAAAACATTAATGCTTTGAAAGAAAAAGCTCCGAAGGATAAAACTGGTTTAATCGTTCTTGCTAGCGGTGGAAAAGTAAGTGCTTATGGACCGGATTCAAGATTTGGAATTATCCATGATGTATTCGGTGTGCCTGCTGTAGATGATAAATTGGAGGTATCTACACATGGCCAAAGTATTTCTTTCGAATACATTGCTGAAAAGAATCCAGACTATCTATTCGTTGTAGATAGAGATGCGGTTGCCGGTGATGGAGCTGCAGCAAAAGAAACTGTTGAAAATGACATTGTAAAAAATACAAAGGCTTTTAAAGAAAGAAACATCATTTATCTTGATCCTAACTACTGGTACTTATCTGGCGGCGGTTTAGAATCTGTTGATGAAATGGTTAAAGAAGTTTCTAAAGGGCTTAAGTAATTAAATATAGTTTAAGAGCAAATCCTGCCCTCGATTGAGGACAGGATTTTTTTTATTTTTTATAATAAAGCTGAATGAAAGTATATATAATAACAAAGGGAAGAAAAGAAATCACTTAAGGATCTTCACACTCAATAAAGGGAAAATAAATAGGACAAGGTTCATATTAGACCCTGTTGTAACTGCTAGGGCTTATATGGGCGGCTACCGAAAGAAAATAACTCTTCAGCCAAACAAATAACAACGTAAAAAAAATAGTTTCTTCCTATTATAATGTCAACTGCATTGATGCCTGATGCAGTTTCTGGTTCCGGTCTGGTTTTAAATTGTAATTTAAGTGAACATTGGTAAATAGATTGGTAAATAATCTTAAAAACTAAAACATGAACATTCATGAAAACTAAGAATAATTGAATCTCCATCATACTAATTACTTCAAGTAATATAGGCAAATCTGGTGTCATTTACTATCAGGAGAAATTAATTCAATAAAAGTAGATCAACTGAAGTCAAGACGGGAATGATGTCGATATAACGCGAAATGAGTTTACGAAACAGGCCTCAAAAACTTTTGTTATTTTATGGGATTTTAACTTGAGAGGATGCAGTAAATGAACGGGTGAATTTAAGCAGGCTTTTGGTTCTTACAGATAAATAGAAAGTGCGGGGGAGCGATGCATCATTGTAATCGTCAATCAAATTTCAGATGTCGAATTATCGGGAAAGAAATCCTCTGAATATCTAATAGCATTCAATGATTGAAGATTTACATCTTTACATATTTTGTAATGTGCTGGTGTTTTTATAAAGAGTCGTTTATAATGATAAAAGCCTGAAGGAAGTTAAATTAAATAGTGACGGTGATCCACAGTAACCCAAAAAAGTTACGGTGATATTTATTGGATTAAGACATGGAATTCCTATATATTTGTTATAGAAAATCAAGACGGTCGAAACTCTGTTACTTTTTCAAAGGCTCTTTTCGTAAAGATTGTTGTTTTTAAAACGAAACTATTTAAGGTTGATTGGAGCGGAAGTGCGAGACT
>NZ_JAWRYN010000397.1:0-288 GCF_046534585.1 Peribacillus sp. SIMBA_075
GCCCAGTTTCGTTAATGCTTCTGCATTAGAACGTGCTACTCGGCTATGACGAACATCCCCAACTATTGCAATCTTCAAACCTTCAAATCTTCCAAACTCTTGTTTAATTGTTAGAAGATCGAGTAGACATTGCGTTGGATGATTTCCACATCCATCTCCAGCGTTTAAGATTGGGATATTTACCTGATCTTTTAGTTCATCGAAGTAGCGATCTTGCTCATGGCGAACGATCACCGCTTTTGTTCCGATTGATTCTAGTGTTCTTATCGTATCGTATAAAGTTTCTCC
>NZ_JAWRYN010000398.1:0-288 GCF_046534585.1 Peribacillus sp. SIMBA_075
TTGTTGGTTCTGTAGATGAGGGATTAGGATTCACGATTGATGCGAAAGTAACTGTCAATGGATCGTCGCAATACAAAGTGCACAATAGTAAAGGTAAAACATACTATGTAACTGCAAACGAAGCCTATGTGTATGTGAAGTAATATGAACAAAAGACCGCCTATTACGGGGGGTCCATTTTTACTAATTATTTTTTAATGCCTGTTTTATCGTTCTAACTGTTTGTTCCCGCCATCCCAACGGTGTTACTTCTAACCCATCCACATATATTCCATCTGCAGAATACCG
>NZ_JAWRYN010000399.1:0-287 GCF_046534585.1 Peribacillus sp. SIMBA_075
CGATTATAGAAAATAGAAGCTGGATGAAAGGTCGGAAAAATATGATATTCTTTTTCTGACCAAATAAATTCTGTACTGCTGCTATCTTTCAATCGCTGCACAGGTTGCTTTAACAATTCTCCATGAACATCCGTAATTTTATTATTTTTACCAACTAAACGCTGTAATGCAATATTACCAAGTGTGACAATAACCGGCTGCTGTATAAATTCCAGTTCATAATCTAGCAAAGGTGCATGGGCAAGTATCTCACCTTGATTCGGTGTTCTATTGTACTTCTTCTGTAT
>NZ_JAWRYN010000400.1:0-287 GCF_046534585.1 Peribacillus sp. SIMBA_075
TTAACAGCTGTTGCAAATCCTGCGAAATATTTCAATGGCATTGCTACAAATAATAGTAATAGGAAAGAAATCCCCTCAATTAAGCCGATTGCTCTTAATCTTCCGATTGGTGTAGATAACATGAAGTAGCCTCCTTTAATGTATGCTTGTATATATTAAATTTGTATTCTTTTTCAAAATGAAATAGTCTATTTTATTTAATTATATACAAAAAGAAAGTTTACACTACGAGAATAGTGCAAAGTTCAAAATATAGTCACAAAAGCATTGCAATTTAAATAAAAACC
>NZ_JAWRYN010000401.1:0-287 GCF_046534585.1 Peribacillus sp. SIMBA_075
AGTCTACAAGCAATCCTAATTCATCCCGCACAAATCGAAATGTTTTCTTATCATCTGCATCTCGTTGTATGTACCTACCATGTCTAACTGCTAGCTTATCTCTAAGCTTTGGCGGACGATATTTCGTTACCGTTATATTATCCATCGTATTTAAAATTGATTCAAGTCTAGAGATTTGTTCTTGATTATCACACATAAGCAAAAGTCCACGTCGTGCATTATCTACACCATTAATTGTGACAATATTGATGCCAAGCATACCGATTAACGAAGAAACGTCACCAAGT
>NZ_JAWRYN010000066.1:0-17099 GCF_046534585.1 Peribacillus sp. SIMBA_075
TTGCTTTTTTAATAGTGTGTGCTCACTTAAAATTTAACGTTGGCGCTTTGTTTTGTTCAGTTTTCAAAGAGCAATTTTCACAATCGTTCTTTCGAACGGCTTGTTTATTCATCATAACACTTTATTGATTAGTTGTCAACTTCTGCGAAGTTTTTAACTTATTTTAAATCGCTGTGTTTTTCAGCGACCATTTCATCTTATCATTTTCATAGTAAGAAGTCAATAGTTATTATTTTCTTCTAGCAATCTGCCAAAAGCGGATGAAGTTTTTCGTTTGTCTTAGTTGGTGCTTATTTATATTAATCCTATTTCACCTTAAAGTCAACGCTTTTTCTCTATATTATTATATTTGTTTGAGTGCACAGTTTATTAGCTTCTAAAGTTTAAACAATTCCATGACAGTACTTATATAAATAGAAAGAAATGTAACCATACATAATTACTTTGTGGATTGTGTATTATCATCCTGCAGGGATGTAAAGTGTAAAAAAGAGCTCCTTCAGCTGTTTAATTAAATTGACTACCCCCTATCCCCTCGAATATTCATTGTTTTTTCCCTAATTCTTGAATGTCTTGCCAGTATACCTGTCGGTCTTTCTCCTCAGAGGAAAAGTTTTGCAAAGAACAGATAGGGTTTTCGACAAAAAAACTCAGAACTCCTCTGTAAACATCCATACTACATATAATAGGCTAATAAACTCCTGTATATCGTTTTTATGAATGACATCTAAATCTAATGAATAATGGAGTGTGGAATATAACCAAATTGACTTCACAATTTCCATCATGTTAATATATAACCAAGTAAAATAATCGGAATAGTTAATTTTATACTTTTACAAGCTAACTTTTAATTAAACATAACTATATAGCTAAAAGGAGATGGGAATATGAAAGCAGCAATGGTAATACCAGGTGCGGAATCTTTTTTCTTACCCGGCAATTCTATCGGTATCCTTATTTGCCATGGTTTTAATGGAACACCACAAAGCGTAAGGTATTTAGGTGAAAAATTCGCTGCCAAAGGCTTTACTGTCTTCGCTCCCAGATTGGCAGGCCACGGAACGAATGAAGGTGAAATGGAAACGAGCCATTATCAAGAATGGATACAAGATGTTGAAATGGCCTATGCAAAGTTAAAGCGAACCTGCACCAAAGTATTCGCTATTGGCCAATCAATGGGAGGAGCTCTTGTCCTGGATTTAGCGACAAAAGTGGCTTGTGACGGGATTCTAACCATCAATGCCGCTCTTCAAGTTCCCGAATATGAAATATACCGTAACCAATTGGTTCCACGCTTCATTCCTGAAGGCAAACCAGACATAAAAGATGATACGACCAAAGAAGTCACATATGACCAAGTTCCGTCAAAAGCGATTAATCAATTGCTCGATATAATGGAACATACCAGTCAACTACTTAAAAACATTACGTGCCCAATACTCCTCTTCCATTCTCCAGAAGATCACGTTGTACCAGACCTATGTTCCTATCAAATTTACGAAACTGTCATGTCCAGCGATAAGGAAATGGTGCCCCTTGAAAATTCATATCATGTGGCCTCGTTGGATCATGATAAAGATCATATCATTGAACGGTCATGTCAATTCATTCAAAAGCAAAATAAAAGGGCAACAATCGCTTCTTAACCTCCTTTATAAATTGGGTTTACCCATACACTTCATGGGTATATAAAGTATATAAAGAAAAAGGAGGTAACATAATGAGCGGTTTATCAGACAAAGTAAAAAGTACTGTAAATAAGGTTAAAGGTGAAACGAAAGACCAGGTCGGAAACGCGAAAAATGATCCTCACTTACAAGCAGAAGGTAAAGTCGATAAATTAAAAGGCAATTTACAGGATAACATTAGTAAATTGAAAAATAACCGTTGAAGCAATAGATGGGTACATTATTCACTCAATACTCTTAACGAACATTCTCGCCCCCCTTATATAGAGAAGAGGCGGCAGATAATCTGCCGCCTCTTCCTTCTTTAATTTGCTTGAATAATTACAACACACATATCATCCGGTTGATCTTGCTGCATTTTCGGGGGCATCAAAAAATCAATAGGGGGAGTTTCTTTACAATCTAACCATCTCGTCGAGACCGCTTCTTTTATTTGGCTGAGCCCTTCTGTCCCTTCCCGATCAATAGCTTCCATGACTCCATCCGTAAATAGCATAAGCTGAATCTTCTCTTCATAATGAATGATGGATTTTTCTATCTTCATCTCGGTAAAGAAACCAACTGGACATGTCCCTTTTGAAAGTGATGCCACTTTTCCATCATCTATTAAAGCAAAGCCTGGAGGATGTCCAGCATTCACATATTCCACTGTCTTTTGCTCTGTATCAATGATCAAATAAATCGCGGTAAAATAATAATGCACTAGATTGTCCTCTTTATTAAGGGTACTCATCCAGCGATTCATTTCGTTTATGACTGCCACTGGATCAGTATGTGTCCTGATGGCATCTCTCAAAACTGAAGAAATGAACATACACACAAGTGAGGCGGAAATGCCATGCCCCATCATATCCAACAGGATGATCCCATACCGATTTTCATCAATACGGTGCCAATAGTACATATCCCCTGCCAATTTATTCGCAGGTAAGTATGATGCTCTTATAGTTAAGTGATCATTTCTAATGGGCTCACTTAATAAACTGCTTTGAACCTGCATGGAGAGATCCAATTCGTTGCGAATTTTTTCATCCTGCATTTTATGCCAATCTTTTTCATATTTAAGTCTTAAACCCACGCGAATTCTCGCAAGTAAATCTATTTTATTGATAGGCTTCATTATATAATCAATACCGCCCACATCAAGTGCCTCGGCCACCTTGTTTGAATCTTCAAGAGCGGTCACAAAAATAACCGGTATATCTTTAAGGTGAGGAATACTTTGAAGCCTCCTGCATGCCTCTATCCCATCGATCTCCGGCATCATAATATCAAGCAGAATGATATCAACTGAAGTCTCTTTAGGTTGCGGACTATCCACCTGTAAATATTCAAACATCTCAACAGCTGAAGTTAATGATAGAAAGTCCGTATAGCCTGCTCGCTTTAGAATTTTCTCTATAACGAAAAGGTTAACCTGGTTATCATCTACGATTAGAATCCTCATTCTTTCATTCCCCTTTTGGCTTATATCGAGCGGCAACATTTATCTTTATAATATGGATCAGTTTAATAAAGCTCCCATAACAAGTATTTTCCCATTATATTATAACGAAGTTCAGTCTCTTTTAATAATAATAAAGCACGACAACGAATATAAAATGAAGACCAACTCATTGTTTATACCCCTTCTTCCGACACCATAAACATAGAAATGCAAAAAAAGCGGAAAATATAGTATATCCCTATAAATTAAAAGAAAGAGTACGCAAATATGCGTACTCTTTCTTTTTACAATTTCCGATAAATCCGTTCCTTTGAGTCAAAGTCCTCATAATCTTCCGAAAAGGATGATGTATGAAGTGTTTCCTTACTGCCAACTGCAAGGAAACCGTCTTTACAAAGACTGTCATAAAACAACTGATTAACATAGGTCTGTAATTCACCGGTAAAGTAAATCATCACATTCCGGCACATTATGATATGAAATTCATTGAACGAACCATCAGTAACTAAATTATGCTGGAAAAACACAATGTTTTTAAGGAGACTCGAATCAAGGTAGGCATTTTGATAATCGGTTGTGTAATACTCCGAAAATTCTTGGTTACCGCCAGCATGCAGATAGTTTTTTGTATAAGACTGCATTCTATTTAATGGTAATATTCCTTTTTCCGCATGACTGAGGACTTCATCATTCATATCAGTGGCATAAATCCTTGCCTTATCATAAAGTCCTTCTTCCTTGAGGATGATCGCCATGGAAAAGGCTTCTTCACCGGTCGAACAACCAGCATGCCATATTCTGATTTCGGGAAGGTTTTTCAAAAGCGGAACGATATTCAAACGAAAAGCTTTAAAGAATTCCGGATCGCGAAACATTTCTGTAACATTTATTGAAAAATCCTTCAAAAGCTTCTCGACATAGCCTTTTTCATATAAAACCATTTCTATCATTCCGCTAATCCTGCGAATATGATCCAGTCTCATTCTATTTTCAACTCTTCTTTTAATTGAAGAACGCATATACTTGCGAAAGTCAAAGCCAGAAACGGAATAAATGGCCTCTAACAATAATTTGATTTCTATATCTTCTCTTTCTTCAATCGTTAAAGTATCCTTCATGCAAAACCTTCCTTACCCATACTATCAATCAATTAATTAGTCAGCCATACTCTTAGAACGGATAACAGCTGATCTAATTTTAATGGCTTGCTGACATAATCGGAAGCGCCAGCCTTCAGGCATTTTTCCCTATCGCCTTTCATCGCTTTGGCCGTTAGCGCGATGATTGGAAGATTCTCGAACTTACTTTGCTCGCGAATTCTGGTCATCGTTTCGTAACCGTCCATGCCTGGCATCATGATATCCATCAATATTACATCTATATCGTTACCTTTTTCAAGGAGTTCCAAACATTCGTAGCCGTTTTCCGCTGTAAGGATTTCCATCCCCTCATGCTTCAGGGCATTTTTCAGTGCAAATATATTGCGGTGGTCATCATCGACGACAAGTACTGTTTTATTGCAGAATGGTTTGGCCTTATCCCGATCTTCTTCATCCATCATACCTGCATCCGGTTCTTCCTGATCGCCAAAAGGCGCGGCAGAATCATCGTGGTTAGCAGCAGCTGCCACTTCCGGAGAAGCAGCTATTGCTTCGTCTACATTTTTGAAGCCCTCTGGCATGCTTGGAATAAAGAAAGTAAAGGTACTGCCTTGCCCTTCTTCACTATCTACAATCACCCAGCCTCCCAGAAGTTTGGCAAACTCCCGGCAAATCGATAGCCCAAGTCCTGTACCGCCATATTTTCTCATTGTAGCTCCGTCACCTTGCTGGAATGCTTCAAAGATAAGTTTTTGCTTCTCTTTTGAAATTCCGATGCCAGTATCCTTCACCTTAATTTCAACCCAATTGCTAGCTCCTTTTGTCTGTATCCATTGTGCTACATTTTCTTCATCAGCTTTTTTGATTTGGACGGACACATAACCTTTTTCTGTGAATTTAAATGCATTGGACAACAGGTTTTTCAAAATTTGCTGGAAGCGCTGTTCATCCGTAAAGAAAATATCCGGAACATTTTTATCTTTTTCTATTATAAAGTCAATGTTCTTTTTCTTGGCTACATGATCGAAGTTACGGTGCAATAACTCAGGAAGTTCACTCATATTCATTTCATCAAAGACCACTTCGAGCTTTCCGACTTCAACTTTTGATAAATCCAAAATGTCATTGATCAACGTTAATAAGTCTTGCCCTGATGAGTTAATGACACGAGCGAATTCCTGTTGCTCTTCAGTTAATTTACTATCATTTGGATCGGAAAGCATTTCTGATAAAATCAGAATACTATTGAGCGGTGTCCGCAATTCATGGGACATATTTGCCATGAACTCCGATTTATATTTTGAACTTAACTTTAATTCTTCGGCTTGTTTTTCAAGGTTTTGTTTTGCGACTTGAAGCTCTTTTGATTTTTCTTCCGTTTCACGGTTTCTCTCTTCTAATTGTTCATTAATCATCCGCAACTCTTCAGCCTGTGTTTGCAGTTCCTCTGATTGGGCTTGCATTTCCTCTGACTGTGATTGTAATTCTTCCGATTGAGCCTGTAACTCCTCGGTTTGTGCCTGTGATTCTTGCAATAAACGCTCTATTTCCATCCGGCCCTCTACATTATTAATCGTGATGCCTAGAGTATCAAGAACCTGGTTCAGGAAATGTTTTTGCAACTTCGTAAAGGCCTCCAAGCTTGCCAATTCAACCATCGCCACAACCTCATCCTCAAAAACCACTGGCGCAATGACAATGCTTTTCGGATGGACTTCCCCTAATCCCGTTGTAACCAAGTGGAAATCTTCAGGGATATCGTCAATGACTTTCGATTTCTTTTCAAGGGCGCATTGTCCGATCAAACCTTCGCCCATACGGAATTCACGTCTGCCTGAGTCTTCACCATCTCCTGCAAAGCTGGCAAGCTTAACAAAACGCATGTCCTCACCCTCACCCCGCTTGAGGTAAAAAGCTCCAATTGAAGCTCCCATCATCGGTGCAAGTCTCGTAATGAATCGGTCAGCCAGAACTTCCACATCAACAATGCGCTGATACATGGTAGCTATATCTGCAACGCGGGTCTGGATCCAGTTCTGTTCACTGATCTTATCAGTGAAATCTTTCTCTTTTCGATTATAGGCCTCAAGCGATTCCGCCATATCATTGAACGATCTCGCTATATCACTAATTTCATCAGTAGTTCGAACCGGAATTCTTGGTACGACCGATAAATTTTTAAAATCGATATTTTTGATGACTTTCGTAATGGATTGCAGATCTTTCGATGTACTGCGAATCATCCAAACAACCGTTACGGAAATAACCAAAATGCTGAGAATGACCGCAAAAATCACAAAACTGATCATATCTTCATAAGTTTGTTTCGAATTACTTAAGGTATCTTTCATGACACCTTCTTGGTAATCCTTAAATTCATCCATCGTACTGATGACTTTCTTTCGTTTTTCCCTTTGATCGTCCATCAAGTTTGAAAGATCATCCGAAGAGTTTCCCGATTTTATCTTTTGGATGATCTCAGCCTCAGTTATGGAGTAAGAAGCATATTGAGTTTCAAACTCTTTCAATAATTGTTTTGCTTTCACCCTCTGTAAACTGCCTGATAAACCTGCAATTTTTGATTCAATCAAACTATGATTCTCATTGATGATTTCAAGGCTCTCTGCTCTTTCTTCTTTATTTGCATCATTCGCTGCAAACAAAATCTCACGGTCCGACCTAGAAAACAGCTGACGGATTTCCATCGAAGCTTGAACCTTTTCATAGCGATTTTCAACTATTTCCGTCATGCTACTCTTTAAATTGTTAAGCGTAACCATCATAAAAGAAAGTAAAATAGCCAAGAAAAGTAAGATTAAACCGAATCCCACCATTTGCTTCTTCCTAAAACCCATTTCCCCGCCCACCTTCATACAATTTTATAATCATCCAGAAATAAACGGCATTGCAAAATACATCTTATTACTATCATTTGGATCACTAGGATTTTTCTTTATATGCTTTTAATTTACTAAATGATAGATAGATTCATTGCTCAGACTCCATTTTAACATTTTCATAGCTAAAATGGTTACCTCCAGTGTTTTTAAAAATGTATTCCTTTTTCCAATTAAGTGGGAGTCTTTCTTTTCCTTTGTTATAACCAAAAGGCCAATCCGTATTTACTCATAATAAAAGCCGAAAGTTTTCACCTTCGGCTCTTGTTGGGAATCTGTTATTGAATTTTCTTCACTTCCACATATAAAACATGGTGGTCGGCCATTTCCTTTACAGTAAATTCATATCCGGCATATTCAATTCTATCCCCGACCGCAATCTCAAATCGGCCTGTCAGGAACCATCCGCCTAATGTATCGATATCTTCCTCTGGCAAATCGATTGCAAGGGTATCATTGACGTCTTCAACCAATGTTTTTGCATCGAAAACATAATGTCCTTCATTAATTTTTTGAATAAGCGGACGTTCATCCTGGTCAAATTCATCCTGGATTTCCCCAACGATTTCTTCAAGGATGTCTTCAACCGTAACAAGGCCGGCAGTTCCGCCATATTCATCAGTCAAGACCGCCATATGAATCCGTTCCTTCTGCATTTTCAGCAGCAGATCATGAATGGCGATCGTTTCAAGAACACGGATGACAGGTGTTACAAAGGAATCCACCGTCAGTTCTGTTACATTTTCCTCCGTAATCGTCGCTGTATAAAGTCTCTTGATATTGACCATTCCCACGACATTATCTTTATCACCGTCTATGACTGGGTACCTTGTGTATTGTTCTTCTTGAATAAGTTCAACAACTTCCAATAAAGGCATGCCCTTTTCGATAACGGTCATTTCCGTACGAGGAACCATGATCTCATTCGCAATACGCTCATCAAATTCAAATATCTGGTTTACATATTTGTATTCCGACTGGTTGATCTCACCGCTTTTATAGCTTTCCGATAAAATGATGCGCAGTTCTTCTTCAGAGTGGGCCATTTCGGACTCAGAAGCAGGCTTTAATCCGAATATGCCAGTTAGGAGACGGGCAGAACCATTCAGTAACCAAATAAATGGGTACAAAATCCGGTAAAAGAGAATTAACGGCTTTGAAAAAATCAAGGTTACCTCTTCTGCCTTTTGGATCGCAACTGTTTTTGGTGCCAGTTCCCCCACTACAACATGAAGGAATGTTACAGAACCGAATGCGATTACGAAAGAGATGATATGACTTACCGATTCCTCTAATCCCCATTTATTGAACAATGGTCTTAAAATCGCCTCAACTGTCGGTTCACCCAATACCCCCAAACCTAAGGCAGTTACTGTAATCCCCAACTGACAGGCAGATAAGTACTCATCAATATGGGTCGTCACTTTCTTAGCCGCAAGTGCATTTCTATGCCCTTCTTCAATCAACTGATTGATTCGGGAACTTCTGACTTTCACGATTGCAAATTCCGATGCAACGAAAAATGCGGTTAACGCTATTAGTACAGCTACTGCTAATAATTTTATAAAAATCTCCAATATGTGCGGGTTCACCATGAAGTGCCTATCCTTCTAACATTTGGATTAGACATACACGGTTTAATCCCAAGCACCTCCTGTATAAATGGGTTTATTCGTTTCAAAAGCGATTTTCGCCTTAACATGAACCAAAACCATTTAGCCTATATCGTTAATATGCACCTTTGCACACAAAATAATAGGGAATAAATTTTAATCATACCAGCAACACTAGTAATGATTGGATCAAGGCCATGCTTTCATGGGAAATCTGTTTTTTTAGAAGAAGCTCATTTTTTTCGTCTTTTTTAATCAAGCTGATGACTTCTTGAAGTTCTTCGTTCAGGCCATCCATTTTGTTTTTCAGTTGAAGACCTGTTTCCTCAATTGCGGATGCGACTTCCTTTTCCTGTTTAAATATATCTTTTATGTCTTCCAATGAAAGGTTCTTTCTTTTATATCCCTCGATACTGCGGAGCCTTTCAAGTTCACCTACCGAATAATAGCGGTAATTAGAGGCGGAACGCTCTGCTTTAAGCAGGCCTAAGTTCGTATAATAATCAACGGTTCGTTTTGTAACATTCGCCATTTCCGCCAACTCGCCAATTTTTAATGTCTCGTTCCCAATATAACCCCTCCAAACCGTAACGTGATGGTTTAGACAATCTGAACATATGTCTTTTCCGCCATGACGTTTTATTCTATCCTCTAATCGTACATTATTTTTATTGAAATGAAAAATATTTTTAATTGGATGAAAGGATAAATATTGTTTTATTCACATTTTTACCCTTCATGGATAAACAAAAACCGATTAATTGAATAATCGGTTTAATTTATGATTTAAGCCATGGATTCTATTTTTTTGTTTTAACTGAAAATTGATTGCTCAATATCTTAGGACCGCATTGGCATAGGGAAGAATGCTTTAGCCTTTTTATTGGTTTTCCGCATGTTTCACAGACTTTTGCTACCATTTATACTGTCCTCCTCGCTTTAACTGCTTGTTATACCTATTATACTACTTCATTGATGATAATCAATACTATATTAAAATCATTATAAACTATAGGGTGATTTTGCATTTTTATCACTTATTTTATAAGCATCTCACTTCACAAGTGATAAATATGGATTTTGGTGATTCCTTTAGGAGTGGGACTTTTAGGTCTTCTTTAAAAATGGGACTGACATACGTCAGTCCCATTTTTTTATTCAGTTGCATGTAAAGAATTACTCCTTTTAACCCAATAGGTCGCCAATACGATTAAAAGAATTAAAACAGCTTGCGGCACCAGCGTTTCCATTGTTGGATAGAGACCTATCCATTCTACAAATGGGAAGGAACTGATCGTATTTGTCTGTATCACTTGCGAAACCTGAAGCGAATGGATAGAGACCCCAAGAATCTTGAAAGCCAAGGCATATATGAGTATCGTTGCGACTTTAAAGAATAGGGTCATCGGTAATTTTACACTGTAGCGTAACATGATGAATCCAATTACCACTAATATGAGGAAGGCAAGGAAAATCCCGCTCATCAGCTGCTTTAATTCCATATATGGAGCCATTCCAGCATAAAAGATAATGGTCTCCGCACCTTCACGGAATATGGATAGAAAACTGATTAAAGCAAAAGAGATGATGCTTCCCGTTGCAATGGCTTGGTTCATTTGCTTGCTGATATAACGGTTCCATGCATGGACATTCGATTTACTATGAAGCCACAGACCAATTGTCAACATCATCAATACAGCTATTATCCCAGTGATTCCCTCAATATATTCCCGGCTCGACGCAGCCGTGACCTGAGAGAAAACGATATTGATTATGACCGCCAATATGGAACTGGCAACTAAACCTGCACCTACCCCTGTCCAAATCCACTTTTGTTTGTCCGCTTGCCCTATTTTCTTTAGGAAAGACAATAATGTAGCCACAATCAAGAGTGCTTCCAATCCTTCCCGTAAAAGAATCAGAGCGGCATCCCATGTTGTATAACTCGTATCATCAATCAAAGGGAGTAACCTTGAGTTTAAATCGGATACGATTCCCTTCGCTTCCTCAGCCTTTACCTTTTTCGATTGCAATAGGCTGATTGCGGTAGGGACTTTCGTTTCCATATCGCTGTAAAGCTTGCTGTCCCTTGTGGAGACCTCCCCTTCGACATTAGGCCAAATTGTTAAAATTTCATTTAACTGATCAACGGCAGAATCGATGTCATCCTTTTCAATATCCGTTGCACTACTTTGTAAGAGTTGCGTTACATCCCCAAGTGAATAGGTCTTCTTCTGGCTTCCTTCTTCAACTTTACCAGCAAGGAAATCCTCCATTAAACCCTTCAATTCAATTAGATTCTTTTTGGCTTTTTCCGAATCTGGGGGATCTTGTGTAATCGCTATTCGTACAAAGGCCATACTTGTTTCAATTTCACCATATGTAGCTATACTTTTCTCCCTGACAACGACCTCTGCGTCGGTCCATTGATTCAGCAGGTTCGTATATTGAACTTTAGCTTGATCAAAGTCACCTTTAGTTACCGTTGCGTCCAACTCATCTATTAAAGGAATTATCGCTTGTAACCTTTCTTTATGGTCCGTCTTGTCAACTGGGTTTTCATTAGTATCATATGTAACAAGAGTACTTGATAAAGCCGATAGCCGCTTTTTGATTTCATCTGTTGAGGCTTGTTCTCTCAAAGCGCTTTTTACAGCGGATAGTTGCTCGTCGACTTTCACCGCACTTTCACTGTCCGTTTTTATCGTTTTCCATTCTTTCTCGAATAGATCAATATTTTTCGATACTTCCTTAAGGTCCCCGGATTTTACCTTCATTAAACTATCGCCAATATAAACAAAAAGCTGATCATGGTTTTCACCCGCCGAAACGATCCTTACAGCAGATGAAAGAAATAAAAGACTGACTATTAGAACCAATATCCCACTCTTCCATTTAGAAACGGTCATACCGTTCCCTCCTTTTTCATGAACTAAAATCGCCAACCCGGATAATATCCATGCTGGCGATTTTCACGTCCTCATTTGTAATTCAATTTATCCAAAAAGGGAATCCCCAATATAGCCACCCTTTTTCACACCTGGTAAACAGGCGAACATGGCACTGCCCTTGTGAACGATATATTCGTTGAGCTTATCATTTTTCGCTAGTCGCTCCTGTATGGGAATAAATTGTTTACTTGGGTTTCGCTGAAAACAAATGAATAGCAGGCCCGCATTGAAGCTTCCTGTTTTAGGATCCATTCCATCTGCATATGAATAAGGACGTCGCAGTATCTTTGCTTTTCCGTCCCCCCTAGATAGACTCATATGCGAATCTTTGGGAATGATCCGATTTCCATTTGGGTCTTTAGCTTCCAGGTCAGGGCTATCAAACTCATTCTTCATTCCTAGTGGAGCTCCACTGTCCCGATGTCGGCCAAACGTATTTTCTTGTTCTTTCAATATTGTGCGGTCCCAAACTTCAATGTACATCTGAATTCGGCGCACCACCATATAACTACCTCCAATAAGCCAGTCAGGCCCGTCATCAGCCTTTACCCAAACATGCTCATTCATTTCACTGTTATTATTCTTATCCGGATTGGCAGTCCCATCCTTAAACCCAAATAAGTTTCGCGGTGTCGTTTTTTGTGAATCGGCTTGCTTAGTCCGTTGAAAACCTGTCTGTGCCCAATGAATGATTGTTTTCCCTCTCCCGATTCTCACTAAATTCCGAACAGCGTGAAAAGCCACTTGAAGATCATCTGCACATGCTTGAATACAAATATCTCCACCGCTCCATTCTTCTTCCAATGCATCTAGAGGGAATTTGGGCAGGTCCTTTAATTCAGCAGGTCGTTTCGATTTCAAACCAAATCGATCTTTCCCATCTTTCGAAAATAGGGTAGGACCCACTCCAAAAGTAATCGTTAAATTGGAAGGTGATAATTCTTTCGCTTCCCCCGTATCTTTTGGAGGCATATTTGTATTAAGAGATGCTTCACCAATTAAATCTCCTGCTGTCATCTGAGCCGCAGCCTCTGTCCAATCCTTAAACAGCTGGATTAAATCAGACCTATTATCTGTCGTTACTTCCAATGATGCAAAATAAAGGTTATCTTGCGCTTCAGTGGTGATACCAGCCTGATGCGCTCCATAAAATGGGACAATATCTTTAGTTTGCCCCTTTGCCTTTTGATCAGAAAGAGTCAGCAGTCCTCCAAATCCAGATGCTCCTATCGCGACTCCGATTCCACCGACTCCTGCCGTTTTCAACATATTTCTACGACTTACTTTTTTTGTAAAAATACCAGTTTCATCTTTTGGCGTGTTTTCTTTCAATTATGATTCCTCCGTTACAATCCCTATTTGCGAAAGTGGTTCAGCTAATGCATCAATTGCTTGGCTCAACTCTTTGACTTCAGATTCCTTTAAATCCGTATATGAGATGTAGCCATTTCCTTCTTTATGCTTTTCAAGCAAGCCGTATACATCGTCAAAACGTTTTTGGATTTCCGCAGCAAGCTTCGGATCCTTTTCTTTCAGCGCTGGCGTAAGCAGTTCATAGATCTTTTCTGCCCCTTCTACATTTGCAACGAAATCATATAAATCCGTATGAGAATATCGGTCCTCTTCTCCTGTAACTTTACTGGTAGAAACTTCATTCAATAAATCCACTGCACCCGTAATTAATAAATCAGGTGTGACCTCAACCGTTTCAACTTTGGCACGAAGCAAATTGACATCACTCATTAATTGATCTGCATACCCTTCGTACCCCTTGGTTGTGTTTTCTTCCCATAACCCCATTTCAATCCGGTGGTAACCGCCCCAGTCTGCATCTTTGACGTCCCCTTTACGCGCATCAATTTTCGGATCAAGATCCCCAAATACTTCTGCGATCGGTTCCGCTCTCTCATAATGCATGCGGGCTGGTGCGTATGCTTCCTTCGCTTTTTCAATATCTCCGGAAGATACCGCCGTAGTAAATTCTTCCGTTGCGTTTACGAACTCTTCTATTTCACCAATTGCATATTCCCTGTACTCGGTAGATACATCATCAAGCTTACTCGCACTCGCTTCTTTGGCGTTATCATCTGCGGGCTTAGTTTCTTCCTTTTTCTGCGTACAGCCAAATAATAGGCTTGTTGATAGTAAGACTGCTAATGTCGCCTTTGCTTTCTTCATATTGTATTCTCCCTTAGAAATGATTTGTAGGTTCATATTATCAGATAATGAAAATCATTATCAATATATATTTTAATGAAAATGCGACATTTTTCATTCTCATCGAAAAAATCCACCCACTTTACCTTTTCCCTTCCGTATATAAAAAGCTTACAGCGGCTAAAAATAAAAAAAGGCAGTGTTCTTTCAACTACCTCTAACGCTCACTCATTAACTTGTCATTTTCTTTGTCCATGATTTTTGTGATGTCCTCAACAAATTGATTGATAAATATTAGCTCTTGCTCATTATAAGCGGAACATAAATCTTTGGTGGCCATAGAGAGTGATTGATAGTGTGATTTAATCTGTTCCTGTCTTTCGGATATCGGTGCAATCATTACCCGTCTTCCGTCCATATGATCTCGTTCTCTTTTAACATAACCGGATTTCTCAAGGCGATTGATCAGTGCCGTAACCGAGCCCGTACTCAATCCTGTAATTTTGGATAGTTCTCCAGCGGTTATTGGTCCTGTTTCATTCAATATTTCCGCACTCTTTAAATCCGTATGGGACACCCCTATTTTCTGAGCCATGTTTTGTTGAAATAAAACGGATCTCATTCCATACCTTTGCAAACTGTGTGTTAAACTCTCTAACAGAGCTGCATTCACCCCATAATCGCTTGACATAAAATGCCACCCCTTTTACACTTGAATTTATCTTGATTTTCAAGATAAATGTTTTGTTTCATCTTAACGTTTACCCTTCAACCATGTAAAGGAAATTCATGAGCTGGTTGATGCGAAGGAGGAAAATAAATGAACGATCAAAAAAAACAAAGATTCATTGTTGCCGGTTTATTATTGGGTATCTTGATGTCAGCAATGGATAATACGATTGTTGCGACTGCAATGGGAACGATCGTTTCCGATTTAGGCGGGTTCGATAAGTTTGTATGGGTGACATCTGCCTATATGGTCGCCACGATGGCAAGTATGCCGATTTTCGGTAAGCTTTCCGATATGTATGGAAGAAAAAGGTTTTTTATTTTTGGACTCATAGTCTTTTTAATCGGTTCCGCTTTATGCGGTATGGCTCAGAGCATAGTACAGTTAAGTATCTTCCGTGCCATCCAAGGTATAGGCGGAGGAGCTTTGATGCCCATCGCCTTTACGATCATTTTCGATATTTTCCCACCTGAGAAACGAGGAAAATTGACAGGGCTTTTTGGTGCTGTATTTGGGGCCTCCAGCGTATTGGGACCGCTTTTAGGTGCATATATTACCGAATATTCCAGCTGGCACTGGATTTTCTACGTCAATGTTCCGATTGGAATCATCTCTTTATTTTTTATCTGGAAATATTACAAGGAGTCAGCCAACACCCAAGAGCAAAAAATTGATTGGGGTGGTGCAGCAACTCTCGTCATTGCCGTTATCAGCTTAATGTTCGCTCTCGAACTGGGCGGAGAGTATGGCTGGGGTTCATCTCCTATCATAGGTCTGTTTGCTAGCTTTGTGGTTTTCTTCATTTCTTTTTTCTTTTTCGAAAAAAGGGCAAAGGATCCAATCATCTCATTATGGCTGTTTAAAAGGCGATTATTTGCCACTTCTCAAATTTTAGCCATTCTTTATGGCGGTACATTCATTATTTTAACCGTTTATATTCCGATTTTCGTCCAAGCGGTTTACGGTGGTTCCGCAACAAATGCCGGATTGATCCTCACCCCTATGATGCTCGGTTCGGTATTCGGCAGTGCAATTGGCGGGATATTCAATACAAAGACAAGCTTTCGCAACTTAATGACGATTTCCGTCATCTGCTATTTTTCGGGTATGCTTTTATTAGGGACCATTACTCCTGATACCAGCAGGACTTTATTAACTTTATACATGATTCTGACGGGGTTTGGCATGGGCTTTTCCTTCTCCCTTTTGCCTATTGCCTCCATTCACAATTTGGAACCAAGATTCCGGGGGTCGGCCAACTCAACAAACTCATTCCTCCGCTCTTTTGGGATGACACTCGGTGTAACGATTTATGGAGCGATTCAGAACAATGTGTTCACAAGTAAAATGGCGGATGCATTTAAAGGAATGCAAGAAAGCCCGGATACAGCCGGATTAATCAAGGACCCACGTCAACTCTTCCAATCGGACGCACGTGCCGAGATTCCGGACTTTGTCCTGGATAAAATCGTTCATGCGATGTCCGATTCGATTTCACTAATATTCACCTTGGCCCTCATTCCGATTGGTCTTGCAGCAATCACTGTGTTCTTTATGGGAAAAACAAGAGTGGAAACAACTTCAAATGAGGAATCATTAAAATAAATAAAGGCGCTGGACTTCCAGCGCTTTTTATTTATTTTCATTCCTTCTATTTAGGAGGTGAAAATTGCCGAAAAATCAGTCTACTACTAAAATATAAGTAACACATTCACATACCGAGGTGAGAAGTTTGAAGATTGTATGTTTTGGTGACAGTTTAACCAGAGGCATTTCTTATGTTAAGGGAAGGCTTCGCATTATTAAAGAAAATTATCCGAACTCTTTAGCTAAGCTTACAGAATCATTGCCATTCGTGGAAGTTTTGAATAAAGGGGTTTTCAATGACAACTCCGACCTGTTGGTTAGCCGGATCGAGAAAGACGTGATGTCGGAAAATCCCGATATCGTATTAATAGAGGTCGGTGGAAACGACTGTAACTTCCATTGGGAAGAAGTAGCCAAGAATCCAGATGGTAACCATGAGCCCATCGTTCCAATCGAACGTTATCTGGAAAATATCACACAACTTGTCAAGCAGGTTCAAGACGAGCATGTAACACCTTTCCTTTTAACTCTCCCACCTTTGGACCCTGCCAGGTATTACAGATCTATAGCTGATAAATTCGGGCATTCGATCGGGCATTTCGTTTCCCATGTCGGAGGTATTGAACATTGGCATGGGATGTATAATCGCCAATTGAAAAACCTTGCAGAAGATCTTAAGGTGCCTTTGATTGATGTCCGTTCCCATATTAAATCCTCCGGCGACTTGGGTCTCTTGATTAGTGATGATGGCATCCACCTCACTTCCGAAGGGTATCAGCAAATGAGCATGGCCATATTCTATGATTTACAAAAGCATATGGCAGTGGAAATAACTCCTCGGCCATAAAACAATCGAGTAGGAGGAGGCGCCTAGCCTCCGACCTCTCACACCACCGTACGTACCGTTCGGTATACGGCGGTTCAGT
>NZ_JAWRYN010000402.1:0-287 GCF_046534585.1 Peribacillus sp. SIMBA_075
TCGGGCGCCCAAAGCCATATAGAACCGAGGTCTTCGGGGTCGTACGCAACTCGGACACGTACGCCTATGCCGTATGTAGAGATGATCGGTAGTAGTTCGTCGCTCGCGTAGTAAAGGCCATTGAGCAACACACCGTCATGGCGCAGGCTACGCTTTTTGTAGATTCCAAGGTGCAAAGCGATTTCTTCGGCTGATGCGGGAAGTTTCTGAGATACACCGACGATTCCTTCTTCCCACTTTTTGCTCGGAGTAGTACCGATACCCTTGTGTACGGTTTGCGCGTAGAC
>NZ_JAWRYN010000403.1:0-287 GCF_046534585.1 Peribacillus sp. SIMBA_075
AACAGTTTCGGGAAGAAATTACAGATTTGAAAAAAGCATTACAAGGCGTGTCCAATTTAGGTGATGAATTTACTGGAAAAGGTGCAGATAACATCAAAGCTTTTTATAATGACCTTGCACTATACACGGACACTTATCTTGATTTTATCGATATGCAAAAGGCTTTTTTAGATGGAGTGAAAGGAAAGCTGGATGGTGAATCATTAGGCGGGAGTACATTTATTGATGAGCACTTCCTAGATGCTCAATTGAAGCAAGGCATTCAGAACAATAAAGATATGGTCAAG
>NZ_JAWRYN010000404.1:0-287 GCF_046534585.1 Peribacillus sp. SIMBA_075
CTTGTGTACCGCACGAAAAGGAAAATTTCTTTGGTGGTTGTCTGTCGGCGACTGCCTATTGTACCTGTTTCACCCTGAACTCGAAGCGCTCGGCGAAATGCAGCAAAATCACCGCAGCTTCTACGAATGGATCGGCAACGTGAACACTTTCGATTTGCCGGTTCCTTGCTATAGCATAGGTACGAAAGAATTGCGAAAAGGCGCCAATCACATCTTGCTGACGACCGATGGGCTTGTGGAATGCCCGAACACCGACTTCTCGCAACCGCTGGAAGTGGCTAAACCCT
>NZ_JAWRYN010000405.1:0-287 GCF_046534585.1 Peribacillus sp. SIMBA_075
GCTTCTTGTCTAAACTTATCATAAACACGTGCGCGTAATACTGTCATCGCTTTTTCTTTATTCTTAATTTGTGATTTCTCATCCTTACAAGATACAACTACACCAGTCGGTAAATGAGTTAAACGTACCGCTGACATCGTTGTATTAACACTTTGTCCACCAGGACCACTAGAAGCAAACGTATCACCACGCACATCCTTTTCATGAATACTACTTTCTACTTCTTCTGCCTCTGGCAATACAGCTACAGTTGCTGTAGATGTATGAATACGTCCACCAGATTCCGT
>NZ_JAWRYN010000406.1:0-286 GCF_046534585.1 Peribacillus sp. SIMBA_075
GTTTTTTTATGTGTAATACATACAATTTTGGTGATTTCAATTCAGATTATACCATCCTTGAGGACAAAACCGCAACAGGAAAAAAGCGGGATTGGCGAGGAAAAAAGATGAAATCGTCACTTATTTCGGCTCATTATGAGGCGTTGGAAAAGCGCACTGGCTCTCCTTATTTTCTGAAAAAAGCTGAAAAAGTCTGTGATTGTGCGGAATATCTTGTGTTTAAGAGAGACAGAAAAACGGGCAAGTTAAAGCTAGCTCAAGCCTATTTTTGTAAAGTGAGGTTATG
>NZ_JAWRYN010000407.1:0-286 GCF_046534585.1 Peribacillus sp. SIMBA_075
CTGTTAATGTCCCATTTCGCCCTACTGTCTCCTCTTCCATTAGCCCTTTATATGTTCCTTTCTTATTCACCCCACTGTTTGGGTGAATAGTAGCGTCACGAATATGCAGTTCATACAATATGGCCTCTGTCATTGACTGTAATGGTGATAATTCTACTCGTTTTGTCACATTCGTTTTTTCCAAATCGATAACGACGCCGTATTTTCCATTTATCGTCGCAGACTTTGCATAAGGGTCAACCGCTTCGTTCCATATTAAATTAATACAAACAAGGAGTGTATATCG
>NZ_JAWRYN010000408.1:0-286 GCF_046534585.1 Peribacillus sp. SIMBA_075
CGAGTTTGATGCAGATGACCGATTACTTGAGTGTAACCGAGCTGGTGGAGGAAGTATTGAAGCGCTCTGGCTATCGCGAATCGCTCAAAGAAGAAAAAACATTGGAAGCACAGGCAAGACTGGAGAATATCGAGGAGTTTCTGTCCGTTACGCAGGAGTTCGAGCGTAAAAACGAAGACAAGAGCTTGCTTGCTTTCCTGACCGATTTGGCCCTTGTAGCAGACATCGATTCACTCGGTGACGACAAAGCGCAGGAAGAAGTATCGGCTGAGGGTCAGGTCGTTCT
>NZ_JAWRYN010000067.1:0-16691 GCF_046534585.1 Peribacillus sp. SIMBA_075
ATTTGCTATGATTGGAGGTTTTTGTTTAACGATTTACCAAACTCAATCAGATCAATCATAAGGCTCAGCCTTTTTTTAAAAAGCGTTTTTACTGGGTGGTTTTTTCTGGATTTTGAGCTTTTTTAATTTTCATGGGAGTTTAAGTACATTTCTTCACAAACTTATATTAGTTTGCAACTAAGATTTAAGAACATAATTGATAAATTCTGTTTTTGCTTTAGTGTACGCTTCACGAGCATTGCTATATTTTTTTGCCAAATTTCTTTTAAGAATAGCGTATTCATCAATAAACTGGTGATTAGTCCGTAATAAATCACGAAAAAGTAGCTGATTATCCCACCGTTCTTCTCCCTCAAGTAAAATATGTAAATGTACTACTCGTTTGTCGTTAATTACTTTCACAAAAAATCTTTGCCAAGGTCGATTGTCTATGTTAGGAGGTACATAATGCCAGTCGTGATTAGCTAACAATGAAGATATTTCTTTTATTTTTTGAAATGAATCAATTTTAGCCATTAAATCAATGATTGGTTTAGCTGGTAAATTAGGAATAGATGTACTTCCATAATGTTGAATTCCGTTATGCCGAAAGTTGAAAGAAGATTAAGAAGAAGTGCTTTTTCCTGATTCTTGGGATTTGGTTCGACAATGTCTATTGTCTCATTAGCCCATACGGGCCATGTGCTTTCATCATGAATATCTTTCATTTTACTCTCCCTCATGATTTTAATTTTTTCAGTTTCAGAAAAATCTTTGTACCTGCATTCTATTACAAACGCCTCAGCAACCTTCCTTATTGAAGTAAAGCACCTGTTAGCATTCCTGTAGAGCGTTAAATATCGGCTTTGAAAAAAACAGAGCCCCTCAGTATGATGAGAGTACACACAAACCAAAACTCATCTTAAGGAGGAAGCTCTACTATGAATTTTAAAATGCAAAACAAACAAAATCAACTAATTGAAAGAATCACGAATCGTCATCTTGTTGTAGGAATTGATATTGCACAACAATTTCATGTTGATCGAGCTGTTAACTATCGAGGAATTGTGGTCGGTCATCCTCTAACCTTTGAAAATAACGATGAGGGGTTTACTAAATTTCTAAGTTGGATCAAAGAACTTAAACGAATAAACCGTTTAGACACTGCCATCGTGGGCATGGAACCTACCGGTCATTACTGGTTGAATCTATCAAAATGGTTATTTGAACAAAACGTTGAAGTTGTTACCGTAAATCCGCACCTTGTTAAAAGGAATAAAGAGAACCGAGATAATACCCAATCTTAGAGCGATAAAAAGGACGCTCTCGTCATCGCTGATGTAGTGAAAAATGGCTATTATACATTGATTAATCATAGCCCAGAATCCATAGAAAAACTTCGAGTGCTTATGTCTAACAGGGACATGATTGTTAAACGGCTTGTCAGCTCAATCAACCAAATAAATCGCTGGGTAGATATCGTCTTTCCTGAACTACGACAAGTCTTCAAAGATGTAACAGCTAAGGGAGCTATCGCAACCCTTCGCTTATTTCCCACTCCAGTCGAACTACGTTCGTTACAGCCTCAAGATATCATTATGGGATGGAAATCAGTGATGAAAAGACATGCAGGTGTTCCAAAGGCTCATTCACTGATCGACTTAGCGAACAAATCGGTTGGTACAAAAAAAGCTCTTGATGCTTATAAACTTCATTTGAAGCAATTGCTTGAGGAATACGATCTTGCGACCGTCCAACTTGAAGCAGTTGAACAGGAAGTCACAAACATACTCATGAAAATTCCTTATGCTGAAAAAATACTAGCGATTAAAGGAATTAGCACGATTACACTGGCTGGTATTCTTGGAGAATCGGGTGATTTAAGTGGTTTCCCTCATGGCAATGCTTTATTACGTCACGCAGGACTGCACCTTTCCGAGGCAAGCTCTGGAAAATGGAAAGGTCAAATTGTTTTATCCAAACGTGGTAGGTCCCGACTTAGACGTTTCCTATTTCTTGCGACGATGAGTCTGATTATGAATAACCCAGAGTTCCAAGCCATTCACGCCACAAATGTTAAGGTGAAAAAAACAAAGAAAATGAAGTCTGTCATGAAGTTATGCGGTAAACTCGCCAGAGTTTTAGTGGGAATGGCCAGAAGTGGATCTGACTATTCCCCAGAAAAAGTTTACCCGATCAGTCCAGAAGCAGCATGAAACTTACCTTTTGATATTGTCATTCACGAGCATTGGCTTATTCGTAGGAATTCAAAGAAAGCACGAGTACTGGATGTAATGAACAAAAGGGCAATGACCCGTTCCGTTAGCAAAACCGGCCTCCACCCCTTGGATAGGCATGACGAAGGAATGAAAGGGCATATGAATATGACCCGTTGAGACATGGGAGGGAAAGCCTCCAAGGGCGGCGTGGAAAATGCGTGCAGCATATGTAATAATATGGGATTTTCAATAGATCCCCTATTTCAATCTGCCCTCATCTTATCAAAACGGTCCTATCTCTTTCGTTCATCTAAAGCAACCTATACCATGTGGTTTGAAATCCTGCGAATAAGCGAGTATTCGTGAGCATTATCTATTAAACTGAGGGAGTTCATTAAGGGGTCCTACCAACAACGTCAGCAACAGAAGGTTAAAGGTAAAAGCAAAAAGAGAAATCAATGGGAATTAGAACGTTAATACGCCTTCTTTTATGTCAACAAGGTTAATAAGGGGTTCCAACAGAATTTTTCTGCATAATTTACTAATCTAAGCTTTATTTTTTTGCCAGCTCAATGGATGGTATATATTTAGTCAATTTAATCATAATTATTAGTAAGGGTGTAACATAACAACAAGAATTCACATACATACACCCTGCCTTTTTTTAATCAACAGAAAAATCAAGTAGTGAAATTTCTACCAACTAGCCATAAAGACAATCTGGTCTGTAAAAACAGTTAAATTTCATCTGAAAAACTCTACTTTTTTATGCATCTAAAAGCTTCTTCAAAAGCTTAAAACATTGATTCATCAACGATGTATAAAACCATGCATAACCAATAAAAACGAGCGACATGAAATCCCTTGAACGCCAAGGGGTTTTTAGTTTGCTAACTTCTTATAGTTGACCTTATGTAAAGTTGGGGTCCATGCAGCATACAAACCCGTTCAGCGATTCAATAAGATGAGAGTGAAATGCACGCTTTAATTGAGTTCTAACCATGCAATAGCAAAAAACAGTGCCATCACTATAAAATGTTGGCACTGCTATATTCAGGGGTAAAATATTTTGTTGATTTAGAACGTACTTGATACTTTAACAGCATTTTCAATTCCTGTTGCTAACTCTTATGTTGTGATATTTTGATTTCTTATTGTCTTTATAATATCTTTTTAAAACTATACTCCATTTCTCCACCTAGAGCGTCGGGTGTATCACCAGTTTCTCTAAAATCATGCGTATATATTTGTTCAAACGGACCAAAATTTACTTGCTTATAAAATTCAAAACAAGGGAATCCATCGTGTTCACCGTGAATATCGATACTACCATCTTCTTTAATACGTACAGTTAAAAGATAATCAGCGGGAGGTGCATATACATTTAGTGGGTTGCTCGCACTAGCACTCATATGAAATTTGACGTCATCCTCTCCCCATATAATATCCGTGCACAAAATACGTTCCGTACTAGCTTTTCCTGTCCTTTTATTAACGGAACCATCAGGAGTTGTGATTCTTTCTGTTGTTATGCCAGTATTCGCATATGTGAAAATTTCTTTTTTATAAAAATCTACAACTACCTCTTGTTCAACTCTGGAACGCATAGTGTTGACAGCATATGGTGTGAATTCACGCGAGTCACCTTCGAATTGAATCAGGTTTCCTGTTTGAGTATCCTTTTTAGTCTCAGTCCAAGACATTGGAATAAATACACTTGCTCTAACTTTAACGATAGTATTCATGAGATACACCTCTATTTTTATTTTGGATAATCATATTGATCCATTTCGTTTAAGGATGTTACAACGCTTCTCGCTTCTTCACTGTCTTTTCCAAAGTAAGGACAATCATCGCTAACAAAATAACAATGGCTGCCAGAAGTAATGCGTTGCTATAAGAGCTATAAGAAGAGTTATTCAATATATTCCAATGCCCAATTTTTAAATCAAGGAAACGACCGTATAATGAAATCCCGATAGCGGAAGCTAGGAATGTCATTAATGTGAATAAGCCCAGCCCAATTCCAATTTGCTTTGGTGGTAAAATTTGTGATATATAATTGGAAAATGCTGTTTGATTTGCTGTAAAACCTAAAAATACGAAAATGGCCATTAAAGAAATCCAAATTGGAGAAAATCCAACAATTGTAGAAAGTCCCAAACAAGCGATAGCCATCAAAACAAAACTCCATTGATTGACAAATTGGCTACCTTTTATTTGAACTAAACGGCCAACTTGTGAGCCCAATATAGTCGTGAAAAGCGCACCCGGGAATAAAACAAGCCCAATCCAATCAGTAGATAAACCGTTCGCTTTTGAAAGCATTAGCGGAAGGATGAATAGCGTTCCCATATAGGTGATCGTATTTAAAAAACTCATTAAAAGTACTAAGCTGAACGAGCGGTTTTTAAAAATTTGAATCTCGACAAATGGATCGGCAGTTCGCTTACTTTGCAAGTAGAAAACAAATAACAGAACAACTGCCACCAGAAGTAGCCAACTAGAAACGTTGATTCCCATTAAAATGGCCGTAATCGCAAGCATAAAAATAATCGCACCAAGAATATCGAAAGTCCCAGTTTTTGTTTCTTCTTTAGGTACGTACTTAAGGAAAATAGGTAGTCCTAATAAACTTAAGAAATTAATTGCGAATAATGCTTCCCAACCAAACCAATCTGTTAAAAAACCACCCAAAATAGGACCAACTGCAGCCCCTAGTGCAACGATTGAAAAGACCATTGCGAGCATTTTACCACGGTATTCTGGTGGATAAAATCGAGGCCCCATAACCATACTTAATGACGGAATTGCTGCTGCACCAAATCCTTGGATTATTCGTGCGACTATAACCCATCCAAAGTTAGTGCTGAAAAATCCAATCAATGAACCGATCATGAAAATGATAAGGCCTATAACAAGTAAACGTCGAATCGGAAAGATGTCAGCCAATTTCCCGAAAATAACGGCTCCGATACCAAACGTCAAACTAAATATTGAAGTAACCCAGCTCACTTCAGTAGGTGTTAAAATAAATTCTTCTGCAAATTTAGGCAATGCAATATTCATCATTGTCGTATTCATCGTTGCGAATATTAGAATAAAACAAATAGAATAATTTAATCGTTTTAATTGATTACTCATGTATAATATTTTCTCCTGTTCAAATGTTTTCTATATTTTTTAAATGTAGAAGGAGCTTAGAAAAAATCCCTGTTAATTGGGAAATTTCTTCCTCGCTTAAAATAGAAAAGACTTCCTGATTCCCTGAAATCCTCTTAGGTCGCGTAGCTTGTAATGCCTTCTTACCTTTCTCAGTCAAAAGAACGCGGGTAATTCTACGATCCTTTGAGTCCTTGTATATTTCCAAATAGCCTCCTTTTTTTAGACGATCAACAACACCTGTGATTGCTTGTTTTGTCACTAATGTATTTTGATGGAGATCCCCCATAGATAAATTAGGTTCAGCGTTTAACAGCGACAAAATCATGTATTGCTGTACACTGTTTAGATCTGCTTCATGCGCATACTTTCCACCTAGTCTTTCCAATATGTTAGCTACACGGATAATGTCCAATGCGATGTTTGCCAGCTTGGTATCTTTATCTTCCATATATCTTCCTCCTCTATGTAGAATTACTTAACATGTTGACTTTTTTAATTATAGTTATTTTTAATATAATAGTCAATATGTTGATTAATTTAAAATAAATTCGAGTATTATGTTAACCTTTTCAATATTTCGCTACCCAGAAGTGAACGCAAGATAAGTTGCATATTTTAGAAACGTATATTTATGTATGAAAAGCGTCATAACTTTTGAGTTTGACACCTAATGTGTTTCCTTTAAGTACAAAGAGTTTAATCAAATAACAAAAATTAATGAACATAGAATAATGGTCGGGTTTTATTACACATAACCCTAGCAAACTGAGATTTTTTAAACCAATGTTCAGAAAAGAACGAGTTTTGTTACAAAGTTTAATTTAAACAGACGGTAAAATAGCAACAATTGTAGTAATCATTAATCTACGCATTTTATTAATAAAAATATTATTAAAATAACCTATATTAAAATTTTCCATTTATAAAATGAAATTCGTGAAGTTGCTGAAATAGTTGCAATTGTTATTCGAATTTAGTAAGAGGTATTGATGGCTATGCCCTACCAGAAACAAATTACAAAGGATTAATCTTTTATAAATAATCAAACTTTATTTATTCACATCCATTGAAAAAATCATTTTGGATAAATTACTAGAAACAGGATAACCATTTCATTTTCAAAAACACACATATCAAAATAAAAATACTCTGGAGACTATCTCATCCCCAGAGTATTTTTACATTCTTAGATATATATTTTTTATTTAACAGCTTCTTTTAATTCCTTACCTGGTTTAAAAGCTGGAACTTTAGAAGCAGCAATATCGATTTCTTCACCTGTTTGTGGATTACGCCCTTTTCGAGCTGCACGTTCACGTACTTCAAATGTGCCAAATCCAACTAATTGGATTTTCTCCTCTTTAGCGAGTGTGGTAGAGATCGTTTCAATCAATGCATCCACTGCTTTTTTAGCGTCTTCTTTAGTTAGTTCTGCTTGTGTTGCCACAGTATTTACTAAATCAGTTTTATTCATAGTCAAACACCTCGTCCTTTTTTCTAAATAGTATGTAGAACTGACAACATAACATATCATCTATATGTCTGTCACACGGTAAGGTTGGCTAAAAGGAAGCAAAATTCTTGTAAGGATGCTTAGAATAGCACTTTACCCAAGTCCGATAATCAGTATTATGTAAACAAAAGGTGTATTGCATAAAAAGAAGAATTCATAATACTGAAAAATTGGATATTTCACCCAAACTACTGTTGTATTTACTACACGCTGGCTTCTAATTCAAACCTTAAATATTCTAACAATTGTTCAGGTTCTTCATCAATTAATCTCTTATTTATTAAATCAATTAAATCATTATCGTTAAGGATTATTATTAACTTTTTATCATGATTAAGTAACTCTTTTTGCTCTTCTCGTCCGTTCGGTGAATGCCCATTTCTAGAGAAAACCACTCCAACTCTCCCAATAGAATCTTTTTTAAGATAGTTTGAAACCTGTAACAACTCGCTTTTTCCTACCTCATCAGTGAGATTTTTAAATTCAAATACTATATTTTTTGAAGAATAGGAAACTCTTAGTTCTTTCCAAAAATCGTGTATTCCAGTATTAGAAATTATTGCATCTCTAATATCCAAGTTATTATCATTTCTGGAATGAAATTTAAGAGTGAAATTTCTAAACGAATCCTTAAAAACAAATTTAAGGATGTCGATACAGATGGTTTCGTATGTTTTCCATCCTTCATTACCATGTGGACATTCCTCTAACCTTTTTATTAAACTTTTTGCAGTATAATATTTCAAGTCAATGTTTTTATCCATTATCACTCCTTTGAGATAAGGGTAAATAACAGATCTTTCTAATTCTAAGTCTTTTGCCTCTTTACCGATTTGAATTAAGTCATTTATATCTAAAAAAATTGCCTTATCAATATACTTTTCTCTAATTCGTTTAGAAATAACTGTTGAACTTATAACAATATATTGTTCACTTGTTAATAATCTCATATCAATGTTTTCAAAATTCATCTTTTCATTTTTCTTAAAGTAAATAATTTTATAATGCTTCAATTTTTTACTATGGATATCAAACATTTTTCCTTCTTTATAATTTAGGTTATGGGATATAATTATGCCTAGATGTTTCAATATACTATCTGAATAGATATGAAAAATTGTTTCATCCAAATATATAGTAAATAAATTATGTAATTCATTGCGTATTTCATATTCAACATTTTGAGAAATCATTTGTTTATAATTCTCTTTATACGTATTTAGTTCAAACCCCATATCAATATTAACAATCTCGTCTTCATTATTAAAGAAATCATCCAGAAAAACTATTTCATTAATATATTCATCAATTTCAATAGAAAAGCCATTATCTTGTCCTGGTACCACCCCTGTACAAAGAAATAAACCACTTTGCCCAAATTCATTGGATAATTTTAAAAAGGATTTTGAGATAATTACTTTTATATTCACACCATTAAAGTACATAAAGTGTTTAAAAATATCAGGATATATTTCTGTAACATAATTTTTATATTCCAACCACCACTCCTGTTGGTACTTTTGTATAAATTCTTTGTGGTTTTTAGGCAAAAGTCTTTTTTGAAGGATAATTTTTTTAACTTCTTTTTGCAACTTTCTTAATTCCTCTTCTATTGATTTTTTTTCTATATCCTTCATTTTTTTACCATTCCATATTCTATACGGTGGTATATCCAAATATCCAAGAGCTTTATAATCTTTTAGAACCTCTATGTTGACTTTCTTTTCAATAATTGACTTCTTTGTTTCAGACATAATTATTTCTGACTTATGAGGATTATCTATAAACTTAAAAGCTAATTTCTGAAGTAGCTTAGAATAAATGGTAAGTTTTATATCTATTAGTTCTAACTTCCTATATATATCTGAGTCATATGATAAAAATATATTTCCTTCATCATGAGATCTATTAAGTATTTCTTTGAAAAGGTCTTTGTCAGCTGTGCCGTCTTTTTCTTCTAAGCTGTAAAATACCTTTAAATCAAGATTTAAGTTTGCATTTAGATAGTCCTTAAAGTCAGGTTTTTCAAGACAAATTCTTATAAAATCATTTATTTCCCTCAATTTTGAGTTTACTTTTCCTTTATCATCATCCTCTTTCCTAAGATTAGAAATCGTTGCTAAGTATTCTAATGCATTATTTAAAATAATCTCTTGTTGCATTGCTAAATCCCTCCTTATAAAATAATCTAAAAACATTTGTCCTAATTGTTTCAAAAATTCTAATCTATATGCCATATTTACTCATTCTTTTAAATCCTAACTAAATCCATCAGTTAATAAAAACGCATTTTCTTTTTACAAGTTGTATATTTAAAAAAGAGGGTATTAAACCCTCTTTTTAACCACACTTTACATTTACAATCTTCCATATTAAAGGTTATATTTTGCCCTCCTCATTCTAAATGCACTGTCTCCTCCTTCCAACGTCTGAATAACTGATTGCTTTACACGTTCTGAATCAACAGAACCAATAAATCCTCCCTTTATCATTCCTTGCCCGTCTTCCTCATGCATAACAGCAATTAGTTCAGCATCCCCAAATACCGGAATATTAGCATTATGTGTAGAAAATATAAATTGTCGATTCATTTTATGCTTCCTAAGTTCACTCACAATATTATTTGCAATAAAAGCATTGTCAAGATTATCCTCAGGTTGATCTATAATTAGAGGATCTTTATTGTCTAATAATAAAATATTTAGTATTGCTGTACACTGTTGCCCTTTTGAAAGTTTTTCAAGAGATTTGTAAGCCTCACCTTTAGGGGTAACATTTAATTGAATATCAATTACATCTAATAATTGAATTTCCTCCAACTGTAGCCTATGTTCAATAGTCATTCTAGCTAAAATATCTGCTTTAGCTTGTGACAATCCAAACTCTTTGTACTTTTCAAATAAGTTTGAAGATCCTTTATCTAAGTCCTCACACAGAGCTGGTATAGAAAGATCCACTGCTTCATTTATCCATTCAAGAGTTTTCTCACCAAGACCTTGAAAGTTTGCCAAAAACCTAATTAAATTACTTCGATTTTTTCTAGGTTGTAAATTGATTCTAAGTTTCCCTTTTAAAGGACCCTTGTTAACTTTTTTTATGGTTCCGCGCAACTCATCTTCAACACCATCTTTATTTTTACGAAGCTTTTCTAGTAGAATTAAACGCTCATCTTTTAATTTCTTGTACTCCTCTGTTTTTTGGCCTTTTTGTTTTGAAAGAGGCTTAATACGAGCAATGTTACTAGATATGCGCTTGTATTCTTCAGCAATATCCTTACCCGACTTACCATGAATATCTGGAATTTCTCTAATTGATTTATGGATATCTTTTTCAATCTCTTCTTTATTCTCTTCCCATCTATTTTGAATCTTACTTGTATTTACCTTAGCTTCATTAATAATTTTTTCATATGATTTATTCAAGGTACTGATTTCCCCATTCACCTCAGAAACAACAACTTTAATTTCATCAAATAATTCTTTATGTAAAAAATGTCCATATTCTTCATCTAAGGAATGAACTTTAAGAATTGGAAAATCACTTTTCCGTTGTTCGAGATCACTATTTAATAAGCGAAAGAACTCTTTTTCTTGAGATATTATATCTACATTTTTCAGTTTTTCTCTAATTCCTAATTCATCTAATGCACGAATTTTTTCCTCAAGACCAGGAAGTTGCTGAACCTGTTGACCTAAATCATCAATGACCTCTTTAATTGTTATCATACCTTCTCTATTACGTTTTAAATCTCTTAAAATCTGATCCTGTTCATTAATTATTGTTTCTTTCTTAGATAAAAATCGATCCAATATTTGAATTTTTGATTCCTCATCTTCAATTAATTCGATGATTTCATTTTGTCCTATTATCTCAATAGCTGGAAGTATATCTTCCAATTTTAAATTTGAAACTATATCATCCATATCAGTTATGACCAAAGGATTACCATATCTTTTAATTATTTTGTACACTTTTCCATGTTCCCTATTAGAGGAAATGGTTAATTCTATCCGGCCATTAGCTATACCTAAGTTATATTCTATAAGCTTAGTAGAAATCTTTTTAGAGCTAGGACTCTTTGGTTCAATCTCTAAGGCATATCTAATAAGTTCTAATAGGGTTGACTTACCTGTTCCTCTTCCACCAATAAAGGTATTTAAATGTTGCGAAAACCTTACATCAAAACCATCCAAATAGCCGCCAAAAACCTGAACTCTTTCTATAACACTGTGATGATTTTCATTCATTTCTGTTGCTAACTTAACTCTAGACTCAGGATCATTAAATGCTTGTGTAAAACAGTTGAAGTTTATCTCTGACATCTTAATTAAACAACTAGCTTCTAATAATGTGAGATCAGATGGCTGTGAAACATCTTTAGCATTAATTAATCCAATTGGTTGATTACGAAAATAGTTTGGATCTTTATTCTCTATAATATTTTTATAACTAAATTCTAAATGTTCTCTTGAAGAAGGAATTTGGGCGGCTTTAAAGTGTTCACTCTTCCATACATGCTGCATCTGTCCCATTTTTAAGATTCCATTATCACTACTTATATGGGCTGCATACCAAAAACCATTTAAATCATCGACTACTATTCTCCCAATATCTCGGCAAGAAAGTCGACTAGGTGCTACTCCATCTTCCTCATCAATTAAATCTAATTTACCCAAATATCTTTCCAAATTTCTAGAGGTAGTATTCTCCGGAAATAAGCAAACAATATGTATTTTTTCTGCAGTTGAAATCTCAAAACCCGGAAAAACAACAATACCATTATCAGATAATAAAGTTCTTAGTTGTTCTCCAGAATGTATATTTCCATGATCGGCTAAACCTATTACTTGAATCCCTTGTTCCCTACATATCTTTAAGATCTCATCATTATATTCTTTTTCACTCATAGAATGTACTTTTCCTCTATACTTTATATAATTGTAAGGATTAACCTGTAAGGCACATTTTATAAACTCCGCGTAACTATTTTGCATGAAGACTCCCCTTTTTATCTTTATTCTTCACTAAAAATTTTAATCATTACTTAAATAAAAATGCTTTATGTTACCATATTATAGTAAAGTTAAACAATTAAATATAAAAAAGGAAGTGCACGAGGAAATATGTTTACTATTATAAGATAAATAGTTTACGATTATTAAAAGATATATCAAAATATTCTACTGTTTATAACTGATATATATAGGAAAGTTTTTGCCTTTTGATTAAATTTAAAAGAGACAGAATAAAAGAGAAACCCCCGAAATACTAATTTATCACAAGAAGGTGATTGTTATTCATTATAGCTTTCCAAAAGATATTACAGATTCTATGAGAACATGTATTTTATCCATTTTTTGGCCTAAATCTGAAATCATTTCTTTCTTTAGAAGCAATGGTTGCACCAAGCGTGATCTGCAAAATGTCGCAAATTACGATGAAACCAATTTAAGTAGAGCAAAAATTGTAGATACACTCTTCGGCAATCTTCAAACAAGAGAAGGTGGAGGGTTAGGACCATTCAGAAGTATGCTGCAATCGTTAGTAGAATGGAATCATTTTGACCCTTACTATTTTAAAAAGCTTAAAAAATTAGATGAAAATGAAGCATTACGAAATATAAACCACTTAAAACAATTGCAAGAAATTAGAGATGAAAAGATTAAAAAACAAAAACTACAGAGAATGAGAAAAGAGGAAGAAATCAATCAAAATCGAAAAAACTTTCATGATCTTAATATACAGTACACCAATCTATATAAAGGTCTAAATGAACAAGGAAAAGCCATATCGATGCAACAAAGAGGTTATTTACTAGAAGATTTCATTAAAAATTTATGTATTTATGAAAAAATATCTATTGCCGACCCTTTTAAAATAATTGGAGAACAAATAGACGGAGCAATAAAGTTTGAAGGTGAGAATTATATACTTGAAGCAAAATGGCAGGAAGCGTTAGTAGCCTCTAATTCGCTTTATCAATTTGCTTATAAAATTGAAGGTAAATTTTATGGAAGAGGTATCTTCATATCAATAAATGGCTTTTCAAGAGAATCTGTAGAAGCTTTAAAAATAGGAAAAGCATTAAAGACAATATTAATTGATGGTTCAGACCTCGCTTTTGTTGTTGAAGGAATATACAGTTTTAATGAAATCCTAGAAAAAAAAATTAGTGCAGCCCAAACAATGGGAAAGATCTATATAGATGTTAGCACTATGCAAGATAAGAAAATATAATCTGTTTCTTTTTCTTAGTAAGAAAAGGGTGCGCCCAGAGTAACACCAAATAGTTGGATGGTTTAATAACAATTTATCGTTGTTGATTCAAAAATCAACAAAGGTAAAAAAACGGATATCCCCCCCTTTTTTTCAAAAAGTAGCTGCTTTAATTCATATAGCAGCTACTCCTTTTTACGTGTTTCTCCCTATTATAATTATCATTTTTTCGGTGTATTCTCATACTCTCTGACCAGTTTATAAAAGGTCGTCTTTTTTAGGCCTAGCTCCCATAGCCTTCATAGCTGTTATCTCTCCTGTTTTCCATAGATCATAACCTTGTTTGAACTCTTCAGTTACTTGGGCTTTCGGTCTGCCGAAGAGCACACCGTTTTGTAAAGCAACATCAATTCCTTCACGCTGCCGTTTTCGAATGCGGTCCCGTTCCTCTTCCGCCATCCAGGAAAGAATCTGCAAAACTAAATCCGCGATGAATGTTCCCAAGCTATCTTTATATTGTGTAGTGTCCAATAATGGCATATCTATGACCACGATATCTGCCTGGATGTTTTTTGTGATGTCATTCCATTCCTGAAGAATCTCTTTCTTGTTCCGTCCAAAACGATCCAGTGAATTAATGTATAGAACATCCCCTTTCCGGACCATGCGTTTTAATAATTGATATTGAACTCGGTCAAAATTTTTCCCACTTTGTTTATCCATAAAAATATCTCGTTCTTTGAGACCATTTTCAAACATGGCTTGAAGTTGCCGTCCCTCATTTTGCTCTTTGCTGCTGACCCTTATGTATCCAAATTTACGAACATCCATTTTTTTAACTCTTCTTTCTATTTTCTTTCTCTTATTCTACCAAAAGCGTTCGTAAAAGTGCAGGCAAAACGAAGAACGTTCGTAAAGTGTTTTTAAACTTTAACGAACGTTAAAATGAAAGGATTTTACATAAAAAATAACCGTTCGTAAAAGTCTACTTTTACGAACGGATGATTTATAGATAGTTTGAACAGCTCTAATCGTGGTCTAGACGAAAAAACGAGGAAAACGCACGAAAAATGGATTGGACGAATCTCTATTTTTGCTCAGATTAAATTTAGTTCTAATTCGCTTTTTACTTCTCGGTGATCTTTCCTATTTGAGTGTATGTAATATTTTTCGAAACTTTTTAACTATTAACCGTTGTAAATGTAAACGCTTTCATCTATACTGATAGTTGGTTGGATGGCATGTTTGGCTGTCATAGTATTTGGCGTAGGTGGGGCCGATACGAGGAACAGGGCAAATAAAAATGTCCCTTTTTAATTTTATAAAACTAGCTTTTATACATAGCCGTTAGGCTTCTTTAACTAAACCCCTTGGCCGTCAAGGGGGTTTTTAAGCGTAAGTTCCTCTTAGATTATTTATTTATAATCTGAACTCTTTCTATGAAAATACAAAGAAATCTAGTTAAGTTAAGCTAGTTTTTTAAACTCATGGCGTTTTTCTATACGTTTTTCAATTTTTTCTAATGCTTGTTTATCATTAAGTAGTTCTTGTCTATTCTCTTGCATTAACTCTTTAAATGATTTTTTCTTGACAGATCTTCGCAAAATAAATACTCCTTTCTTTTTATGGATTGAGAGTGTTTTATAGAATTTACAAGCTAAAATGTAACTTATCTAAATAATACAACAATTCTGTAAGTTTATATAATAATAATTCAACAATTCTGTGAATTATTGAGCATCTGTTCAAGAGATTTAGAAACAATAAGTGGGACCATGAGCTATGATTTAAATGAGATGGTATCAATTCGGTACCACGCTATTGCTTTTCGTTCAATATCCAATACTAGCTACAAAAGAAAAGAGCATGTTTTGAAAAAAGACTGATAAAAACATGCTCTTAACATATTCAATTAAATGATACTTTTTTAAAAAAGTTTAATCATTTTCCATACTTCTTAAAGAACTAACGCACCTTTTAGTTTAAGTGTATTTATTCATAAACTTCGTTAGTTTTGCATTATGAAAAAGGTAGATCTAAATCTCTGTTCATTCATTACAGTAATAATGCCTCTTCTAATGCACCCATTAATCCAAAAACAAGCAAAACAATTAATGATTACTTAACTGGTCTAATAAAATTGCAATAAACACTGCTATAATGTGACCTATTGCAATAATGGCAAAATGATAACCCTCTAATCCATCAAATATTTGAAAAGCTATTGGAAATAAGATAGTTACAATCCCGAAAATTATAATTATTAAACCTATCCAATTAGCTAATTTTGCTTCGTTTTTAGGAAAAAAGGTGTTGTTATAGCCTGCAATAAATGTTGTTGT
This sequence comes from Peribacillus sp. SIMBA_075, assembly GCF_046534585.1. Taxonomy (NCBI): domain Bacteria; kingdom Bacillati; phylum Bacillota; class Bacilli; order Caryophanales; family Bacillaceae; genus Peribacillus; species Peribacillus sp. SIMBA_075. Next base: position 15,435 of record NZ_JAWRYN010000067.1, read on the forward strand.
TCCCTTTTTCTTCATTATAAATCCTATATAGATAAATAAAATACCTAAAGCAACTACACACAATGATATTAAAAGCATTATTCTATATTCCTCCCATAATCCACATCCCTTATATCCAAATTATAACATTATCTCTTGAACTCCCTCAGTAATATTCCCAAATCCTTAATTTAATAAATTTATAATTACCATTTCACGCTAACTTTGTTAAAAATAATATCTCCCTTATGGAACTAAACTGCCCCTTTAGTTGCATAACAAAAAGGTTGCTTCAGCAACCTCACTTAATGAACTAAAGCACCAGTTAGTTCTATAAATTATTTCATTGATCTTGCAACTTCCAACATTTTATTCCTTGATACCCGTGAGCTCTCCATTTCTACATAAGTTCCTTCTTGTATCCAACGAAGTAAACCACCAGTAACAAGTTCTCCCTTTTTATCTAACTCACCACTATTACCCCATTCTACAAAAAAGCCTTTATTACCGTTTATATCTACTTGCTCTGCATTTATGTTCATTTCTTTATTAGAAGATTCCTTACTTTGCCCAATATGAATTAGCATATATTTATCGTCGCTATCCATATAGTGCAAGCTAAAATTAGTGATTTTATCTTTTTCATCCCAAGGGTATGTTTTTATTTCTAACGTCCAATCATTAGGAATATTTTGAGGAACAACTACTTTAAAATCAACTTTCCTCTTGATTTCAGAAATAGTTATACTATCGTGATTATATTTGATTTCTTTAGCTTGAACTATTAGTGGAATGTTTTGAAATAGAATAAATACAACTAATAAACGTATAAAAAGTAATTTCAATTTACTACCTCTTCCTGTTTGGTTTTTACATAGGTAGTTTTTCCAATTTGATGTTTCTTATTAAACTAACCTCCCTCAATAAAGAAAGCAAAACCTCTCGATATCTCCGTTTTTCTTAGATTTTCATAGTAGTTTACCTGCCTGTAATCACTTAATAGTTGGGGGAAAATCACTTGAATGGAAAAATTAGACCTTTGGAGAAAAAAGAATTATAGCCCACTAGCCAACAATTTACAGAAATTGGTGAATGAGTTAAATTATGATCGCACTGGTGGATATCCACATTTCTCATGGAGGTCAACCCTCCCATGCCTCACAGAGTCTTCGCTCTCAAATTCCTTCGTCCAACCTTTCCATGAGGTGGATGTCAGCCATGCTGCCCCACAGGGTCCTTGCCCGTAATTTAGTTGCTTTGCCGACTAATCCGTGCTTC
>NZ_JAWRYN010000409.1:0-286 GCF_046534585.1 Peribacillus sp. SIMBA_075
GGGTCTGCCGCGCCTTCAGGAGGCGGTCGCGCGGATCGAACGGGGCCTGGCGCGGATCTGAAGGAGTTCGGCTGCTTCCAGCGGGAAGGCGCCTGCTTTGCGGGTTGTATTGGGGGGTTGTGAGGGGCGCGCCATCGGCGAGTTCGCGACTTCGCTGGTGATCGCACTGTAGGAGCGGCTTCAGCCGCGACTGCCGGAACCCCTCGGTCGCGGCTGAAGCCGCTCCTACAGTGCAATCTCAGACATTACGGGCATCTCGGGCATCGCCGGGGAAGTGACTCCGGCG
>NZ_JAWRYN010000410.1:0-286 GCF_046534585.1 Peribacillus sp. SIMBA_075
TAGGTTTTGGTGCCGCCGATGGGCATAAACGTTTTATTTTGCAGGAGCAAGAGTAATTTAGACTGCAAGTGGTAGGGCAGCTCACTAATTTCGTCCAAGAACAATGTCCCTTTATCCGCCATTTTCACTAAGCCAATTTTCCCCGAATGGCTAGCCCCCGTAAACGCCCCTTTGTGATAGCCGAACAGCTCTGACTCGATCAAGGTTTCGGGAATGGCGCTACAGTTGACATGGATGAAAGGTTCGTTGCTGCGCTCGCTCAGCTGGTGAATTTGTTCAGCAAGAT
>NZ_JAWRYN010000411.1:0-286 GCF_046534585.1 Peribacillus sp. SIMBA_075
TCTAGGACTCCTTTTTCAAATGACGCAAAGTATTGAAACTTGGTTTGTAGGTTCATTTGCTAACATTCAGGTGGGAAGATATGAATATTTATGGCTGATTGTTATCATTACTTTGCTTATTTTTATGTATGCTAATAGACTGACTTTAGCTGGACTAGGAGAAGATGTCGCAACAAGCCTTGGAGTTAATTACAATAGAATTGTTCTTTTTGGGACTGGCCTTATCTCTGTTGCAGTTGGAATTGTTGCAGCTGTTATTGGAAACTTACCTTTCTTGGGATTAATT
>NZ_JAWRYN010000412.1:0-286 GCF_046534585.1 Peribacillus sp. SIMBA_075
GTCAGCTCTTCCACCACGAATGCCCCTTGCAGCGGATTTTCGTTTTTCGACAATCCGTGCTCTTTCGTGATGTTCATCTGGATGGCCATCGCCCGGCGCACGGATTCTTCCGTCGGCGTCGTGATCGCTTCATCGTACGCATTCGTGTGAAGCGAGTTGCAATTGTCCTGTAGCGCCATCAATGCCTGCAGCGTCGTGCGGATATCGTTGAAATCGATTTCCTGCGCGTGCAAGCTGCGGCCGGATGTCTGGACATGGTATTTCAGTTTCTGGCTGCGTTCATTCG
>NZ_JAWRYN010000413.1:0-286 GCF_046534585.1 Peribacillus sp. SIMBA_075
CTGATCGTTGCGCCTTCTTCGCTTATGTATAATTGGCAAGCCGAATTCGAACGCTTTGCACCGGATATCCAGACGGTCATCGTCGACGGCCCGAAAGCGAATCGGTCGCGCGCTTTAAAACAGCCCGGCGATGTGTATATCACTTCTTACCCGGCGCTGCGGATGGCCCGGGGGGCGTACAAAGACTGGGCGTTCCATACGATTTTCTTCGATGAAGCGCAAGCATTCAAAAATCCGGCGACCCAAACCGCCAAAGCCGTAAAAGCGCATTAATCTCTCTACGCCC
>NZ_JAWRYN010000414.1:0-285 GCF_046534585.1 Peribacillus sp. SIMBA_075
CTTTAAAAACCTAGTTACCAACCACTTAATAATTAAATAATACAGTAATGTGTTTAGCAAAAAACCAAGTGCCTTGAAACTAAAACCATTGTTCGAATATAATGCCACCCAATCAAGTGGAAAGCCTCTATACTCTACTCCTGAATTTATTGTTTTCATATCAAGAACGTATGGTAAGAATATGACCAACATGATACTTACTAAAAGAGTATATAGATTAAATTTATACGATATTTCAACTATACACTTATGTAATTGAACCTGACTTATCTCTACTTATGCTAT
>NZ_JAWRYN010000068.1:0-16597 GCF_046534585.1 Peribacillus sp. SIMBA_075
ACATCTATTGAAACATAAAAAAACCCGGATAAGGGACACTTTTTTATGTGTGTCCGTTATCCGGGGTATAGTTCATTCTAGGGTGCTTTTTTTTTTTAAGGATTTTAGCTTCTTTTGTCGAATTAACTTAGTTCGGCATAGAAGGGGGACAACCATGGACAGAAAAGAAATTAAACAAACCTTAATTGTAATTGGATTAATTATGGTTTTCTTTCCGTTATTTATTAATGGGTTAATGTTTTTTAGAATATGGCCTGTTGCTGGCGATGTTAACACTTGGATAAGTTTCTTGGGAACTTTCTGGGGCGCAGTAATAGGAGGTGTTATAGCTGGTGTACTTACATTGGTTGGTGTAAGGATGACTATCAAAAACCAATTTATCAAAGAGTTCAGTGAAAAGCTACCTGAACAACTAATGAACTTAGAGGATGTTATAGCAGTAATAAAAAAACAAAATTCAGTATTGAATATGAATGAATACATTGATAATCCCCAGATTATTAGGGGGATTATGCAAAAGACGATAGAAATATTAAAAGTAGACGGGCTATTGAAAAAAACAACTACTGTTAATCTGCAGACATATACAGCAGTCAGACAGCTTAATGATTATTTAAATGATTCGTTATATCCTCTTAAAAGCTCTTTGTACACTGAAACAGAAGTTAAAAAGATGTTCAAAAAATGTCTTGAAACATTAAATGCAGAGCATTCATTAATGATGAAGGATATTCAAAGATATGAAAATAAAGCTAAGTAAGCATCCATTAAGTTGGGTGCTTTTTCTTTTGGAGAAAGACTCAAGTTTTAACCACTTGAATCTTTCAATAAGGACAAAAAATTATTAAATTCGTTGATTTCGATAATTGTCTTTAATATAAGCTGCGTGATACTCACCTTTGGAACTTGCATTCAAAAGATTTCTATAAATATTTTGTGGTACATCGAAATATTTATAAGTCCCATTTTTAAACTGAATGAAAAGAGTGTTGGTTGTATCGTCATACCCAACTGCTACCAAGTTTGAGGACGATACTCTTTGCATGATCATATTAGCCACCTCCTTTTTTACTATATATTCGATAAATTACTATATTTCCCTTTTTTGTTTTACAGAAGGAGGTCAGCTCGATGAAGTTTGCTGACCATTTATCTAAAACGGACATTCAGAAGTTTAATCAACTAAGAAGAGGCAGCCATCAGAGTAAACCTGAATCCAAGCCTAAGAGTTAAGAAGAATTAAGTTTTAAAGATGTTAAGGAGTTAATGGGAATGAATCGTGATACGTATAAGAAGGTTAGAGGTAGAGTGAGAGGGAAATAAAAAACGACCCATCACAGGGTCAGATACTTTTCTTCATGCCACAATTGCGACACTCACGAATATAGATAAAGTCCTTAACGGAACTTTTAAACTGGGCTTTATCACAATTATCACATCTACCACTCTTAATATCAGGGTGGTCTTTATAGTCGTAAACAATGGATGTATCATAGCCGTTGTATTTTTCTTCAGTCAATGCTGATCACCTTCAATAATGGATTTAACCTTATATATGATAACAGATATTTATTAAGGGAGGTAGAGGGGGGTGACAGAGTATAAGTCAGAAGAACAGAAGCGAACCTTCTATAAGTCAGGGGCATGGAACAAGCTAAGGAAGCAGGCATTAGTGAGAGACAACCATGAGTGCCAACAGTGTAAGCGTGAGGGCAAGGTCCATGTGGACTCAATCAAGATACAAGGTGAACGGAAGAGTGTAGAGCTCAATGTCCATCATAAGTATGGGATTGAACACTATCCGCAGCTTGCTTTGGTATTGGACAACCTAGAAACGGTCTGTTTGAACTGCCACAATAAGCTGCACAACAGAGTGTTTGGAGAACAGAAAAAGAAAAGATGGGATGATGAGATGTGGTAGTACCCCCCACCTTGCAAAGAGGCTATTTATATTTTACCCGGGGAGCGGGGAGGGGGCTCGATTTCCGAGATTTTTTACTATTTTACGTATGACCCCCTCCCTGTTGATGAGTGGTAGAAAAGAGGTGATATTATGGCAGGTATAGATGAGCGGGAAGTCCTTGTAAAAAAAGAAAAGAACCGTTTGAAAAAACTTTTTAACAACATTCCTACCAGTAAATTAAAGGTTGTGGATGGTTTAATCATTCAAGCTGCAAGGCTAAGAGTGTTATTAAACGAAATGTGGATTGATATTTCTGAAAATGGAGATTATGAATTGTTCTCGCAATCTGATAAAGCTGAACCTTACGAAAGAGAACGGCCTGTTGCCAGATTGTACAATACCCGAGATCAATCTTATCAAAGAATAATACGGCAGCTTACTGACTTGTTACCAGACGAAAAAGACAAGGAAGAAGTTAAGCGGTATACAGCAAGTGATCTAATATGATTAGCCATAAATATATTGATGAATATATATCGTTATACGAAACAGGGAGAATCAAACTTAATAAAGAGCGAGTTATGCTGATTGTTTATTTAAAACAGCATGTATTAAATCGAAATGATTTATATTTTAATGACGATTTAATCGAAAAATGTGTGCGTTTTATAGAGAAATGGTACTTCCCTTTGCAATCATTTCAGAAGTTTATTATTTGTTTCATATTTTTATTTATTAAAAGCACTAACCGTGTTTTCTACCGTAAGTTTTTAATCATGATGGGGCGTGGCGGTGGGAAAAACGGTTTGATCACCGGCATCTCAAATTTTTTAATAAGTGAACTTCATGGTATTCCAAAATATAATATCTCGATCGTGGCCAATTCAGAGGATCAAGCGAAAACGTCATTTGATGAAGCTTATGATTGCATCGATACAAACGAGATCTTACTATCCATGTTCCATCTGACAAAAGTAAAAATCACTGATAAAAAAACAAAAAGCATTCTCCGTTTTCGTACATCAAACGCAGAAACAAAAGATGGTCTTCGTGATGGAGCTGTTATATATGATGAAATACACCAGTATGAAAACAATAAAACTGTAAGGGTATTCTCTAGTGGTCTTGGAAAGGTCAAGAATCCTAGGGAATTTTTTATTGGTACGGATGGTTATGTCCGTGAAGGTTTCTTGGACAAGATGAAGGAACGTGCTATGAAGATATTAAATGGTAAAGTGCCTGATGCTAACCTATTTCCTTTCATATGTAAGTTGGATAAATCGGAAGAAGTAGACGACATAGACATGTGGGAAAAATCCAATCCAATGTTTTGTAAACCGAAGATCGAGTATGCGGAAGGTCTTTTTGAGACCGTAAAAGAGGAATACGAAGATTTAGTAGAAGATCCATCAAATCGAGAAGAATTTATGACAAAACGTATGAACTGGCCAGAGGTCGACCTTGAAAAGTCAGTTGCTCCTTGGGAAGAAATATGGAGAACAGGATACGAGGAAGATGGAGAAACGCTTCGGGTAATACCTGATATGAAAAACCGTGTATGTGTTGGCGGATTGGATTACGCAAGAATTAAGGACTTCGCTGCAGTAGGGTTGCTTTTTAAAGTTGATAGTAATTACATCTGGAAAACTCACTCATTTGTCCGTAAAGGTTTTTTAGATAAGGTGAAGCTGGAAGCCCCTATAAAGGAATGGGAACGCTTAGGGCTCCTTACTATTTTAGATGAGCCTGCGATAGATACCTGTCACATTGTGGATTGGTTCGTTGAAATGCGAGAAGTTTACGGTTTAACTAAGATTGTTGCAGATTCTTACCGTTTGGATTTGATTAAAAAAGACTTAGAAGCTGAAGGATTTGAATTAGAATTTATTCGTAATCCTAAAGCCATTCACTCATTACTTGCTCCAAGAGTGGAAACGATTTTTGCAAAGAATAATTTACTCTACGGAGATAATCCATTAATGCGTTGGTATACAAATAATGTACTTGTAAAGACAAAGTCTGATGGCAACAAGGAGTATTTAAAAAAGGATGAATTCAGAAGAAAAACAGATGGATTTCAAGCTTTTATTCACGCCTTATTCAAAGCTGATGAAATTTTAATCGAGGATATGGATTTTTTCTTAGACGATATAGATTTCTGAAAAAAAGGAGGTGAGATATTGGGATTTCTAGACCTAATAAAAAGCAGGAATAAGGAATTGGACTTCATGTATGATTTTGATTTAATCCAAGATACTTCCAAGAAAATTCACATGAAGCAATTGGCAATCCAAACATGTATCAATATGATTGGCCGTACTATCAGTCAATCCGAGTTTTATGTGAAGAAGGATAAAAAAATTGTGAAGGACGAAATGTATTATCGGTTAAATGTCAGGCCCAATCTAAATATGTCAGCCAGCCAATTTTGGCAAACAGTTGTCCATAAGTTGATATATGACAACGAATGTTTAATCATCCAGTCGGATACCGAAGATTTATTGATTGCTGACTCCTTTACACGAATCGAATATGCCCTGGTCAATGATTCATTCAAAGATGTAACCATTAAGGATTTTACTTTTTCCCGTACCTTTCAAATGAGTGACGTTATTTACTTGGAATATAGCAATAAAAAGCTGTCCACTATGCTGGACGGCCTATATGCCGATTATGGAGAACTATTTGGTAGGATCATAGAATTTCAGAATCGCAAAAATCAAATACGTGGACTTGTTGATGTAGAGGCTATCACTGATAAGTCAGAAAAGGGACAAGAAAAGTTACAAAATTATATCAACAAGATTTATAAAGCTTTCTCCGGAAAATCTGTGGCTATTGTTCCTCAACAAAAAGGATTTAAATTAGAAGAAATGAAAAATACAACTCAGCTTCAAAGTGTGGATGAAGTCGCCAAAGTAATTGATGGTTTTTTAGATCAGGTTGCCAAAGCGTTGGGTATTCCTATTGCGTTACTTCACGGTGATATGGCAGATGTAGAAAAACCTACACGTAACTACATGACATTTTGCATTGACCCATTTTTGAAAAAAATCAGGGATGAATTGAATGCCAAGATGATTGATAAAAAGGAATTCCTTTCAGGAAAGAAGGTGGAAACCAAACGGGTTTCTTACAGTAATATTTTTGATGTAGCTGCCGCCGTTGATAAGTTGAGAGCTTCGGGGGCATTTAACGGTAATGAATTGCGTGAAGCATTAGGTGAGGAAAGGGTTGACGATCCTATGATGGATAAATACTTCATCACCAAAAACTATCAAGAAAGTTCAGAAGCACTTAAAGGAGGTGAGAATAAAGATGAAGCATAAAATCAAAGGTGACATTATCAATTGGAATTCAAGTATTTGGGACTTTAACTATAAAATGAAATCTATAAAAGAAGATGAGGATATTGATTTATCCGTTAATTCTTATGGTGGCGATGCCTTTTTAGGAATTGACATTTGCAATACTCTTAAAGATCATAAAGGACTTGTTACTGTGACGATAACAGGCATGGCAGCAAGTGCTGCATCCGTTATTTGTATGGGGGCTAATCAAATACGAGCGCATGCAAATACCATGCTGATGGTCCACAATGCTCAAACATTTGTTGCTGGTGACGCAAAAAAACTTAGAAAGGCTGCTGAAGATGTCGAAAAGGTTAGCCAAGCTGTATTGAAATCATATACAAATCGGGTAGATGCTGATACGATGAAAAAATTGCTCGATGATGAAACATATCTTACTGCTGAAGAAGCATTAAAATACGGGTTGATTGATCAAATAATCGATGCTGAGCCAGAAGAAGTGGAGTCTGAAATCTTTGAGAACAAAGCTAAAGCATTTAACAATAAAATTACTGCTACTGTTGCACCAAAGCAACCTATCTCAGCATCAGCATTAGCATCAGGTATCGACAAAAACACTTTGAAACAAATGTTTGCTGAATTTAAAAATGAAATTAAGAATGAATTAAAACCAAAAGAGATTGTTCCTGATCCTGTTGCACAAAAACAGAACTTGAGCAGTCTCTTTTTACATTTATAGGAGGATTGAAAATGACTATTAAATTTAATAATTTCGCAGAGAAAAAACAAGCATTTGCTAAAGCAACACAGGAAGGTAGTGCTGAAGAACAGTCTGCTGCGTTAAATAATATGCTGGAAGCTCTGGCTCAGGACGTACAGGGCGATATTATGAATCAAGTTAATACATCAATGCTTGACCGTTCCATCATGCAAGCCAGGGGCGCAAATGTTCTTACGAGTGAAGAGACAAAATTTTTCAATGTCGTGATTGAAGAGGGTGGGTTTAAAGATACAGAAACATTGCCTAAAACAACGCAAGAACGAATTTTTGATGATCTAGTTGAAGGGCATCCGCTACTGCAGCAGCTAGGTATTCAAAATCTTGGTGCGGTAACAGAATTCATATATGGAGATCCAGAAGGTGCTGCAGTATGGGGCCCGTTATTCGGAGACATCCAAGGGCAACTAAATGCAACGTTTAGAAAAGAGTCTATCAGCCAACTTAAATTAACAGCTTTTATTCCTCTATCAAACGACATGCTAAAACTTGGACCTGTATGGGTGGAGCGCTATGTTCGGACTATGATTTCGGAAGCAATGTCCGTTGGTCTTGAGCGTGGATATGTTGCAGGGACAGGGAAAGACATGCCGATTGGATTGTTAAAAGATTTGAAGGGATCTGTTGTGGACGGAAAATATCCTGACAAGGCATCTGCCGGTATCCTTACATTTGAACCAGGCAGGGCGACAATCAATGAATTAAAAGGTGTTGTCGAAAAATTATCTATTCGTCCAGTTGGAAAAGATCAAGATGAAAAAGTACGCAATATAGCTGGGAAAGTTGTAATGGTTGTCAATCCGTTTGACAATTTCAGTATTCAAGCAAATGCGACGGTACAAAATGCTGCAGGTATATACGTGACAAGCTTGCCATTTAATCCAACCATTACTGAATCCATGTTTGTACCAAAAGGAAAAGTTGTGTTCTTTATTCGTGGTGAGTATGTTGCAGCTGTCGGTGGAGCGATGGAAGTGAAGAAATTTGACCAAACACTGGCCATGGAAGACGCGACGCTTTATATCGCGAAACAATACGCTACTGGTAAGCCAAAAGACAATTATGCAGTGCAAGTCTATGACTTAGATCTAGACTTGGAAGGCGGCCTTGAGGGGTGATTTAATTGGTCACACTTGAACTAATAAAAGAGTTTAAAGAGCGTTTGCATATTTCCCATTCGAGTGAGGACGACAATTTAAAAAGATTGTTGTCCTTTTCTATTGTGGATTTGCAGGGAAAGTGCGGTCATTTTGATATAGAAAAGGATGGGAGGGCCAAGGAGCTTGTTTTTGAACGTACTCGTTATGCCTATAATGATGCCCTTGAATACTTTAACGACAACTTCTTAAGTCAGATTAATAGTTTGGGTTTATCTATTGCACTGAAAGAGAGTGATCCAGATGCATCCGTTTAAATATAAACCTCCTAGGGTTAATACAGGAGACTTACGTACTCCCATTACGTTTTATGAATATGTAGCAGATGATGGCCCTGAACCGGGCGAGTCTGAAAAAAACATTCTCTTTAAGGCGTGGGCCAAGGTTGATCATATTTGGTTGAAAGATTTGGAGATTGCTAAGGCTAACGGGACCTTATCTGATATCACCATCACGGTACGAGACCCTCAAGCCGATTATATCCCGATCAATAAGCATTATCTGTCCATCGATGCTCCTGAGTATATGGACAAAAGATATAATATCAAACACGTTCAACCGGATTTGCAAAACAAGGAGTTTATCAAAATTGTGGCAGGGCTAACAGAATGAGTGTGAAAATTCATGGGGAAAAAGCGGTGATGGCAGAATTAGAAAAACGCTTAGGGAAAGTGAAGATGCAGCAGCTAAGTGATAAAGCGTTAAAACAAGGTGCCCAAGTATTTATCAAGGAACTAAAATATCAATTTGCATCCTTTAAAGATACTGGGGCATCAATTGAAGAAATGACCATATCGCAGCCAATGTGGATGAGTGGCGTTCGCACTGTAAAGGTTTATTGGAAAGGACCTAAAAGTCGATATAGAATCATTCATTTAAACGAATTTGGCACAGTTAAGAACCCGAACCCTAGAGGTAAAGGAGCCATAGCCAGAACCATGCGAAGTGCTGAAAGTTCTTATCGTGAGGCTATTAAGAAGGCGATAAAGGAGGGAATTTAATGGACTTTCTAGGGATGATTTATAATACACTGATTGCAGACTCGTATATTAAGGAGAAGGCTGCTGGAAGAATTAAATTTTATGGTTTTCCTGAAACTAGCAGCGTGACTTCTACTCCAAATATCATCATAGATCCATTAGATGTTCCTCTTCCTGTAGATTTTGCAGATGATACATGGCTGACCTATGATTGTCTATTTCAAATAGAAGTTTGGTCAAAGAACAGGATGGCTACAAATGAATTATCAGGACATATCCGAAACGTCATGTGGAACTTTGGTTTTTCCCAAGGAACAGGCGTGGATGAATGGGATGAAGATACAGATATTTTTCGAGATGCAAGAAGGTATCGAGGGAAGTTATATAGAGACGATTTAGACACTATATAAGGTGTCTTTTTTTTATTATTTAAAATAGGAGTGATTAATGTGGTAGAAGAGAAAAAAAGCTATAAAGCATCAACCGGTGTGAATGAATTTTATTATGCGGTTTTAACAGATGACGATGACCAATCATTTACCGCTGGTGAAATTACCAGGATTAAATTTCTGCAAAATATTGAGGTAGAAATGCCACAAGAAGCAATGAGGGCGTATGGGGATAATGGTACAGCTGAAATTGCTATTTCAGGTGGAAATGTAACAGTATCAACTCAATTTCACAAAGTACCAATACAGGATAAGAATATTTTATTTGGTTTAGAAACTGTGGACGGACTTTCGTCCATTGGCGGTGAGGATGTGCCACCTTATGTTGCAGCTGTATTTACCAAGACATTTGAGGACGGCTCTAAAGAATGGGTGGGGCTAACAAAAGGAATGTTTATGCGTTCCAAAATTTCCGGAAAAACCAAAGAAGAAAACAAAGATTTTGAGAATGAAGAAGTAACAGGGGAATTTATGGAACGTTACGTGGAAGGGGCCAAATCAGAAAAATCGGTTCTGTTCGGAGCGGACAAAAAAGGGGAAACAGACAACCGAGATTCTCTTTTCCAAAAGGTATTTGGAAAGCCTTATCCGGGCACACCAGCGGGGGTGTAATAGATGATTGAGAAAAAGACATACCAAGCAATCGTGGATTTCAAAGACCTTCAGGACAAAGGGAAGGTTTATCGTAAAGGGGATACATTTCCGAAACCAGGCAATAAAAAGGTTGAGAAAGAACGATTAGAGGAACTATTGTCCACTGAGAACAAGCCTGGTAAACCCGTCATTAAAGAAATATAAGGAGTGGGTTTATACCTGCTCTTTATAATTTAAGGTATGTAGATTAGTTTAAGGAGGAAGTAAACGGGTAAGTGTTCAACAATAGGAAAAACGGTTAGGGGGATTATTGTGATTGTGAAAAATATTTTATATGGACTCCTTAGCATAATACTTCATGTAATTATTTTTTTGCTATATTTTTTCTTGCCGATAGTTGTTGCAAATTTTATAAATACTCCTTCGTCTGCCTACTTTGCTTTAACAATAATTCTAATTTCAGGTGGTGTTCATTTTTTCTATTATTTATATTTCAAAGACTCCTTAAATGAGAGTAAATCCAAGAGCTTATTTGATTGGCTTGATAATAAAAACGATAAGAATATAGTAAGAGAAATTATGGGTAAAGAATTAAATAAAGATGAGAAGATTTTAACTAACTTAGAAGTTACTCAAAAAAGATTACTAACATATGTTAAATATAATAAAAATAAGTTACTTTTAATAAAGGCCCTCTTGAAAACCATGAATAATAATTATTTATCGGATTTAATTTTTAGATTATTCATACCTATTATTGCAACTATAATAATTGGCTCTATTTCTAATCCTTTATTTAGGAAGGTAACTTCCGTGGAAAACAGTGATATTTCATCTTTAAATCCTGAAATATTATCAGCTATAGGGAATATTTTCCTTTTGTGTTTTATCTTAGTAGCAATAGCTTTATTTATTTTTGAAAAACACAAAGGTCGGAGAAGAAACAAGTTATTTGAGGAATTAATAGAAACATGTATTCAAAAGATTGAGGATGAAAATAAGACAAAAATATGACTATTTACCGAGTCGTTTTTTTCTAAAGAGATCCTCTAAAGAGATTCACTATAGAGACCACAATAAGTGGTCTCTTTTATTTGTACAATAATCAACATAATGTTTATCAAAGACTAACTTAAAAAACGAAGGGATGTTTTGGAATGGCGAATTTAAAACGTAACATGATCGAATTGGTGAAAGAAGTAAAAGAAGGGGAAATCCTCACCGAAAAATTTCTAACCCCTGTTTTTATCCCTTTTTCAGTAGTTTATGAAGCGATTGATCTTACAGAAGAAATGGACAAAAGCGAAGATAATAAAAAATCTTCATCTGAAAAAGAAATGATTGATAAGCTGCTAGATTTTGTAGCTAACAAAATATATAACAAGGAATTCACAAAAGAAGATTTATTCAATGGTCTACACGCACCTGACGCCATTCAAACCCTACAAGAGCAAATTATATTTGTAGCCCAAGGTCAACAAACAGATGAAACAAAAAAGTTTTTGGCGAAGAAAGGTTAACGGATGAGGACTTTTCCCCTGCCAAGCAAAAGGAGTACATGGACAAGCTCATCCTTGATTTTATGAAAGACGGTAAGGATATCAACGAAATATTGGGTATGCCTTATCATTTTTTACTTGAAATATTAAGAGAAGAAAATAAACCAAAGCAAGAGAAATCCTTAATCGCCGCATTCGGAGGTTAGGGATTTTTTTGGTATGTGAAGGGAGGATGATTAATGGAAAAGATAGAAGGACTTTCGATAGGACTTGGTTTGGATACGCTAAAGCTTGACAGTGGATTAACTGATTTGAAGTCCAAATTAAAGTTAGTTAATAGCGCAATGAAGGCGAACCTGTCCGCATTCGATTACGGTGACAAGTCAATAAGAAAATATGAAACACGTTTGCAAGGACTTAATAAGAAATTGGAAGTCCAAAAAGCAGTTACCGAAAAAGCGAAAAAAAGCTATGAAAAGATGGTCAAAGAACACGGTGAGGGCTCCAAAGAAGCGGATAATGCTGCCAAAAGCTATAACAATGAAGTAGCATCCTTAAATAACTTAGAACGCTATGTGGGTCGAACGCGTGAGGAACTTGAAAAGCTAAAAGAACAACAAAAGATCGCCGAATCTAGTTGGGGTAAGCTTGGTAAAAAACTTGAAGAAACAGGCACTCGTTTAACTAAAGTTGGCGATAGTATGAAAAGTACTGGAAAGTCCTTATCTATGTATGTAACAGCTCCATTGGTTGGTTTAGGTGGTATGGCAGTTAAGTCTGCAATTGATTTTGAAAGTGCGTTTGCTGGGGTAATTTCTTGCCCTCTCTATTAGAAATAATAGGGTAATAAATCGAGCAAAAACGGTGAAGGCTAAACTAATTATGATATAATTTTTACAATAAATTTGAACACTGTCCGAGGTGTTTTTTGTATGGCGCAAATCAAAACAAAATGTACTAATTGTGGAATTGAAGTGTTAAGATATCCCAGTCAATGTTTAAAAACTGTATATTGCTCAAGAGAATGTAGATCGAAATATTTCCAAGAAAAACACACGGTTTTATTTAAGTGCGATTTTTGTGGGATGCAGAAGAGAATTAGAAAAGCCAATTATAAAACAGAAGGAAATCATTTTTGTTCAAGGATTTGCAAAGATAAATGGCAAAGAATAGGTTTAAAAGGCTCTAGTAATCCATTTTTTCAAAAAGTACATTCTGAAAAATCAAAGAAAAAAATAAGAGAAAAAAAATATGGGAAATTTACAGGTCTGGATAGTCCTAATTACAATACACATCAAGTAAATTGCGCATACTGTGGAAAAATAGTTTTGAAGATAGGATATCTGTTAAATCGAAGCAAGCGGCTTTTTTGTTCGATTGAATGCCATGGAAAATGGAAATCTGAAAATCTTCGTGGGGAAAATAGTCCCTCTTGGAATCATGATCTTTCAGAAGAAGAAAGAATAAGTAAAAGGAAATATCCGGAATACTATGAATTTATCTCTGGTGTTATGAAAAGGGATTCTTACACTTGTGATTTGTGTGGTAAACAAGGTAAGTGGGGAGACGGATTAAACGCACACCATTTGAATAGCTATGACTGGGATAAGCAAAATCGAACAAATATAGATAATGGCATAACCCTTTGTAAAAAATGTCATATGGACTTCCACAAAAAGTACGGTTACGGAAAAAATACAAAAGAACAATATAGCAAATTTAAAGAGAGCATATAATGGTTCTCTTTTTTTTATATCATAATTAGCATGTTAATACCGTGGTAACTTCATAGATTGCGAAAGGCTATGAAGCACCGTAGAGCATAGTGGGTGAATAAATATAATCCTGCCAAGAGTGTTCGACACCGTATAGGTGAAAATGTATGCCGAACTTACAGGAAACTGTAAGAAACAAAGGATAAAAAACCTTTGTGATAACAAATTGAAGAAAAACAGTAGACGCTACTGAAGGCGACTATAAAGTGTTAGAAAAACAGATAATCAGTATGTCTAAAACATTGCCTGTTTCTGCAAATGATATAGCTGCTGTTGCAGAATCAGCAGGACAATTAGGCATTAAAAAAAGTAGCATTATGGATTTCACAAAAACCGTCATTGATTTAGGCGAATCGACTAACATGACGAGAGAACAGGCTGCTACCGAATTTGCTAGATTTGCTAACATTGTCAAAATGCCACAAAAGAACTTTGATAGATTAGGAAGTTCAGTGGTTGCTTTGGGTAATAACATGGCAACCACTGAATCGGAAATCGTGGATATGTCCATGAGATTGGCTGCTCAAGGCAGTCAAGTCGGTATGACTGAATCTGATATCATGGCTCTTTCTGCAAGTATGTCTTCCTTAGGTATCGAATCAGAAGCAGGCGGTACAGCGATGACAACCGTCCTTAAAAAGATAGATAGTGCGGTTGGTTCAGGTGGTAAATCTTTAGAAGAATTCGCAGAAGCAAGTGGTGTTTCTGCAGAAGACTTTAAAAAGGCATGGGAAAGTGACCCTATAAAGGCATTGGAAATGTTTATACAAGGATTAAGTGAGTCAGGAAAAGAAGGGGAAAACCTAACTTCGATTCTAGGTGATTTAGGTATTAAGGGAATCAGGGAATCTGATACTATTTTGCGATTGGCAGGCAATGCAGGACTATTAGGAGAGGCTGTAGGATTGTCCTCCGAAGCATGGGAGGAAAATACAGCATTATCCAATGAGGCAGAACAAAGATATGCAACAATGGCATCTAAATTGGGAACCGTAAAAAACAATATCTTTGCTTTAGCTAAAGACATCGGGGACATATTAAGCCCATATGTGATAAAAGCGGCAGATTTATTTAATAGCTTGATAGATAGAATGTCTGGGATGTCGAAACATACTAAAATCGCAATGGTTGTTATCGCGGCATTAGCTGCAGCAATTGGTCCATTATTGGTTGCGGGAGGATTCTTCATCGGCTTTTTGGGAAGTACAGCAACAGGCCTCGGAAAACTCCTTCCATCCATTGCAAAAGCTGGCGGACTTTTAAAATGGCTAAGGTTAGGTTTTACTGCTTTAACAGGTCCCGTCGGATTAACCATTGGTATTTTAGCGTTATTAGCTGCAGGTATTGTCATTGCTTATAAAAAGTTCGAGCCATTTCGAAATGCTATAAATAAATTGAAAGATGTTTTTTTAAGTGCCTTTAAAATAATCGTGGATTACTTTAAAAGTAAAATAGCGGAAATGAAAGCCTTCTGGGATTCAAACGGGAAACAATTACTCCAAGCCTTCCAAAATATTTTTAATGGGATCTTGTTTGTGATCAAACCAATGATGCCGATACTTGAGGCTATCTTTAAAGTAACATTTAAAGTTATTTTGGAAATTGTAAAATCAGTTATCGGAAATATAAAAGGTGTAATGGACGGTGGTCTAAAGGTCATCATGGGTTTAATACAAGTTTTTTCCGGATTGTTTACCGGTAATTTCTCGCAAATGTGGACAGGAATCAAGAATATCTTTTCAGGTTCCATTCAGTTTATTTGGAATTTCATGCAGCTAATGTTCTGGGGTAAAATGCTAAAAGGTATTTTATCGCTAGGCAAATTAATGGTTAATGCATTCAAGGGCATGTGGGGCAGTATTAAAAATGTATTTTCTACGGTCATTAAGTGGATCGTGGACTTTGTGAAGAATCGATTTACTTCCATGAAAAATACAGTGAATACTATTACAACCACCATTAAAAATCTCATCTCAACCATTTGGAATGGTATTTTAAACTTTTTCAAAGTAGTGATTAAATCTATTATGGATTTAGTGAAAAAACGTTTCACAACAATGAGAAATACGATTAAAACCATTTTCAATGGCATCCGTGATCTGACAAGAACTGTATGGAACGCTATAAAGGATTCCATTTACACGCCTATCAAAACCGCGGTAACAAACACCCTAAGTCGTTTTACTACTTTAAAATCACGTATATCAGACATATTTGGCACGATTAAGAAAAATATTAAAGGCTATGTTTCGGATATGGTTGAAACTGTAAAGGGTATGCCGCAAAGGATGTCAGATGGTCTGAAAAAGACAGGCGGTAAGATTAAAGAAGGTGTTATATCCGTATCCAATAAGATGGTATCGGGGCTTGGTAAAGGTGTAAATGGAGTCATCACCGGTGTTAACTGGGTATTGGGTAAGCTCGGAGTAGAAAAGAAATTAAGCGAATGGAAAGTTCCACAATATGCACAAGGTACAGATGGGCATCCTGGAGGATTGGCCGTTGTTGGTGATGGGAAGGGTTCTAATGCTGGACAAGAATTGATCCAAACTCCAGATGGACAACAATTTTTATCGCCTTCAAAATCTACGCTAGTCAATTTACCTCAAGGTACACATATACTTGCTGCAAGCCTAACAAAGCAATTAATTCCTCATTATGCTTGGGGTGATGACTTTTGGAGTGCAAGTAAAAGTATTGCTAGTACTGCATGGGACGCTACCAAAAAAGGTGCTAAGAAAGTAAAAGATACAGGCATAGATATTTGGCAATATGCTAGTAACCCTAGCAAATTATTAGATTTAGGGATGAAATCCTTAGGAATTACAGCACCTAGTGGGGATAGCACTTTAGGCAAAATAGCAAAAGGCGGTTTCACTAAAGTGAAAAATAGTGCAGTCGATTTTGTAAAAGAAAAAATGAAAGACATGTTTGACTTTGGTGGAAGTGGAAATGTATCCGGTAACGTCAAACAGTGGATAAGTGAAGCTATTTCTATAACTGGTGTTCCGGGAAATTGGGCAGCACCATTATCAACGATTGCAATGAAGGAATCTGGAGGACGTACTGGTCCATCCACCATTAACAAATGGGATAGTAACTGGAAACGGGGTACTCCTTCCATGGGGCTTATGCAGACCATCAAACCAACTTTCGATGCTTATAAAATGAAGGGCTATAACGACATTATGAATCCAGTCCATAATGCCATCGCAGCCATTCGTTATATTAAATCTAGGTATGGAACACCTTTCAATACTCCAGGTATCAAATCTATGGCGAACGGCGGACCGTATAAAGGGTATGCCACTGGTGGTTTGATTAACTATGCTGGTATGTATAATCTTGCAGAAGATGGATGGCCTGAATTCGTCATACCTACTAACCCTAACAAACGGACAGATGCCATGAAGTTGTTGGCTTTGGCAGGGAAGACGGTTGATAAAGGGAATAAGCGCCCTGGACAATTGCCGAATGTAGGCACTGCCAGTGGTGAAGGGGATAATGTGCTGCAGAAGTTACTCGAGGCCACACTTGAACAGACAAAGGTGCTTTTACAATTATTAAGCAAGGATACAGACATCATTTTGGATGGTCATTCGGTAGCAAAAGGTATTCATAAAGATATGACTAAATATCAAACACAAGATAGAAGAATAAGTAAAAGAACGATTAAAGGGAAGGTGAGAAAGTGAAAAACTTTACTTTCGATGGTATATCAAAGCCATACCTTACTGTCCTTAAAGATAGCAACAGACAACCTGAATCGTCTACACTTATCTGGACAGATATTTTAAGGGCAGCTACACTTAACTTACTACAGATAAGGGAGCATTCAAAATGACGAAAAGAGAACGCCGTACATTCACTTCCGAATTTAAAAAACAGATGATTCAACTCTATCAAAGCGGAAAAACACGAAAGGCTCTTATTGAAGAATATGAACTTACTCCTTCTTCTTTAGATCGGTGGATTCAACAGAATGAAAACACAGGTTCCTTTAAGGAAAAAGATAACCGTTCTCCCGAGGAAAAGGAGCTTATCAAACTACGAAAAGAATTGAAACAGTTACAAATGGAGAATGATATTTTAAAGCAAGCAGCGCTGATACTAGGACGAAAGTAAATGTTATTAAGCGAAACAAAGACAAA
>NZ_JAWRYN010000415.1:0-285 GCF_046534585.1 Peribacillus sp. SIMBA_075
CCTGCGAAGAACTTGAACCAAGTTCCTCGCAGGGCTTTTATTATAAAGGGATTCGTTATTGCATAAGAACAATAAGGTGAAATATTCATATGCCATTAAAAAAACATGCTGAAAAACAGAGGAGATTAACTAGTAAAATCAGTGTAGTAGGATGAAATGGATCTTTAAATAATTATTTTGAATTGTTAAACAGTTGCTGTATAATGATACGAGAATAATATTAGTTCATGGGCAAAGGGGAGAATGGGATGAAACGCGAACAATTATTGGCACCTGAAAACTATG
>NZ_JAWRYN010000416.1:0-285 GCF_046534585.1 Peribacillus sp. SIMBA_075
ATACGTTTCCTTCCATCTGCTCTAACAACAGCTCTGTTGCAATTTTCCCCATTTCATAAATTGGCTGTGCAACAGTTGTAATAGATGGATACATCATTTCTGTTAAAGAAATTCCATCGAATCCGATAATTTGTAAATTATCCGGAATAGAAATCCCCTTTTGAAGTGCAGCCTTTACAATACCTATTGCAATTAAATCATTTCCAGCAACAATTCCATCAATATGTGGGTATTCTTCTAATAATTCCACCGCTACACGCTCACTATTAGCTGGATCAAATGTAC
>NZ_JAWRYN010000417.1:0-285 GCF_046534585.1 Peribacillus sp. SIMBA_075
CTGTTTTTTGTGTTTATCTGGATGAAGCCATTCTCATTTCCAGCTGAAACAACGGGAAGCACTTCTAACGTGGACCAAGCGTATAGTACAGCTGCCCAAAAGGCTATTGAAGCCGTTGGCATTACGAAAAAATTTCAATTTGAGGAAACGGAGCAAGATACAGATTTCTTTGTCGTGCGGACAAAGAATCGTGAGGCCATCGTAACTTTTTTACCGAATACGAAGGATGTTCGTACTGTCTCCGTAATTATAGCTGGCGATGAATTACCGGAAATGTACCAATCG
>NZ_JAWRYN010000418.1:0-285 GCF_046534585.1 Peribacillus sp. SIMBA_075
CTCCTAGAGGTTTAGAAGTTGTTTTTATTCCGCATTTCCCCTCACAAAGACCAAGATATTATGTTTAAACAAAGGGGTGATTAATTATTCATATTCGCTCTAACTGTACGGACAAAGCGCTCCACATTCCCACTCTGAATATACTTAGCTCTAATGGTTTCACGATTACAAGTACATTCGAAATATGGACGGAAATCTATGTCATCTATATGCAAATACGAATACTCTTCAAATATCGCAGGATAGCACGGAATTTTCCCGTAAAATAGAAGACGTCTAGTAGTG
>NZ_JAWRYN010000419.1:0-284 GCF_046534585.1 Peribacillus sp. SIMBA_075
ATTTCTTCTATCTTTCCAAAAAGTATATTGATTTCTAATATCTTCAGACAAATTAAATATTTGATTATCTTGTTTGTTCTGATTTATACATTGTATTATTTTATGATCTACTCTATCTTCATTCGATAATTCAGCTACTATTTTACCCCAATCTTTAATTTTTTCCTCATAAGTTTTTGGGGTTGAGGAATTTACTAACCTATACTTAAGAATTTTTTGAAAAGCAGTAAAAGAAAATAACAACGAGGCTCTATACCCTTTTGCTCTATAACATATAAAAGCTT
>NZ_JAWRYN010000420.1:0-284 GCF_046534585.1 Peribacillus sp. SIMBA_075
TCGAACGACTCAGAGATTTCTTCCAGTTTCTCCAAACGTCTGATATAAGTTTCCAATGTCTCACGGCGTGCACCTGGGCGTGCAGCAGACAGAGCGTCCGCAGCTCCCACGAGCATGGCAATGACGGATGTTGGTTCGGTATCACCGTGATGAGAAGCAATGCTGTTTACAACCACATGATGTTCATTGTACTTCTTAGCCAGTTCCACGCCAATTTCTACGTGAGAACCTTCCACTTCATGGTCGATTGCTTTTCCGATATCGTGCAGGAGACCTGCTCGCTT
>NZ_JAWRYN010000421.1:0-284 GCF_046534585.1 Peribacillus sp. SIMBA_075
ACGAATAATACCGCCGCCGAGCGCAGTGGCTACAGCTAAACAAAGGACACCGAATAAATCTAAATCTTTTTTTAAACCAACTAATGTACCGGAAATAGCAGCGGCGATAATGCCAAGAAACGTAAATATGTCGATTAATAACATTGCTGTAATCCCTTCCTCCTAAAGATGTTCCAGAGAAAAAATATACACTAAAGTTTTGGAAATAACAATTACTTTTCGCTACATGTAGAAAAATGGATGAAATAGCTAAAGAAAGCGTTTGAAAATGCTTGATAAGTAGC
>NZ_JAWRYN010000069.1:0-15686 GCF_046534585.1 Peribacillus sp. SIMBA_075
CCCCGGTACAATACCGGGACCATTTATTAGCTGCTTAGGCACTTTTTTATACTGTCCGTAAAATGGGGCACAGTTCAGAAATGAGTGCCCTTCATACTTTTTATTTAGCTTCCAACTACTCCTGGATCTAACATATTAGATTACCTTCTTTTATTACTTAATTCCTCATCAACGATTTCTAAATACTCATTGATACTATTTACATTTTTTTGCCGTTCGTTCAATTCAAAATAAAAGTTAGGTTCATATTGCTCATTAATTTTTTTGTTCAAATTATCAATATCTAACTGAATATCGTGTGCTGCTTTTTCAAGAAGTTTTAATCTATTCACATCATCACTTACAGAACCTGGTATAAAAACATCATTATCATCGGCATACCCTTGAAATATTCTTTCATTTGATGATTTATCAATTAAAGTAATTCGTTCGTATTCATACTGACGTATTGAACAATGAAATTCTCCCTCTGCAAAAGTGAAATCTACTTTAAAACTACCTGACTTCGCTGTATAGCCTGTTCTATCATCGGAATTATTAGCAAATACTTCAAAACCTTTATTAGTGAAGTATTTTATGAAATCATTAAATCCTTTATCTTTTACTTGATTATGAATTCTAGAGCAACTAGGTGATTCCGTTAGCTCAATATAAGTGTCTTTATAAGATTGAAACAAAGTTCTCACCAAATTTTCAGCACTTGCAATACTCGTTTTCCTGTTCTCTCGTTGAGAAACTTCATCAAAAAATCCCAAAATATCATCCTCCTAGTCAATTCTATCTACTTATTCGACGTAGGTTGACTTTTCCCCTTCTAATCACCCCATTATGCTAATTGCTTATTAAAATAATTTTGGAGGGCTCTTACCCCCTTGCCCCGCCAGTAGCCACCGCAAACAAAGTGCATCAGCATAAATTTCATGCCTGTTTGACTACTCGAGTAATGCACCCTTGATATG
Source organism: Peribacillus sp. SIMBA_075 (assembly GCF_046534585.1). Taxonomy (NCBI): domain Bacteria; kingdom Bacillati; phylum Bacillota; class Bacilli; order Caryophanales; family Bacillaceae; genus Peribacillus; species Peribacillus sp. SIMBA_075. The sequence continues at coordinate 960 of NZ_JAWRYN010000069.1, forward strand.
GGATATGTGCGTCTCCCAGGAATTACTTCCTGAGATAATGTTATAAAAATGACAAAGAAAAAAAGGCCCCAAAATTGGTAGCCTTTTTCTCCATGTTTTGTTCAGTAATTGTCCCGATTCGTCTCTCGTTAATTAACTATAATAAGGGGTAAATAAGACGATTACACCAAGAATATAATTCCTATTTTATAAAATACTTTCCTAGAATTTCTATTTTATTTATTTATACAAGAAAACTTGATAATTGGAGAATAGTGGAGCAATTACTATATTTTTTAAAGTTTTTGGTGTTTTTTGTTAACTTTACTAAAAAATCACAAAATGTTATATTACTATTCGAGAAAAAATAAGAAAGAGGTTACTAAACATGAAGAATATTATTAAAGGAATATTTGGGCTTTCATTTTTGATGCTTTTAATTATGAATGTTCATACCGCTGAAGCATCGTCAAATAAGGATGCTACTCTAAAAAAAGAGGGTTACACAGAAGAAGACATTAATAGAATGAATGAAATTACAAAGAATCAATTGATTGAAAATCATGGAACAAAAGCAAAGTATGAAGTAACTGTAACAGAATATTACAATAGTTTAGATGGTAAAAAATATAAAGTAACAGACCAAAACAGGGAAAAAATTAATGAAATAAGGAAACAAGATGCCGCTAAATACGCTGCTGAAAAAGGAATTTCCATAATGGAAATCGACCCACCAGTTGAAGGAATCTCAACACTGGCAGGTACTGATACTCATGAAGATGATAAGCTTCTATTCTCAGCCTTTGTAGAAAAATCTCGGACTGTAGGTTCTGAATATGAATATGCCGCATTCCTTGATTTTACGTGGAAAAAAACGGCTTCAATGGCATTTTATGATGAAATCGCATTAGCATGGGATAATCGTTTTATTGGTTTAGCTAAATCTTTAAGTGGCTATTATGTTTCCCCATCAGGAAATCAAGGAAGTAAATTATCAAAGGATCAAGAATTATACGGGATAACTGCACGTTTTCCTTTAATTAAGGCAGTTAGCGGAGTTATGGGTGGAATCTCCCAAGATATTAGAGTTGGCACTAATTATAAAGGTAAAACTGGGAAGTTTCAGGCGAAATATGTGCATACCTTAATACCATTTCCAGGCAGCGTAAGTCTTGGACCTGCATCAGTAGACATACCAGCGGGTTGGTCAAATCAAGAGTTCACGTTAGATTTTAATTTGACAATAGGAAGCTAATAAATAATTTGACCCTTTTCATGAACCATAATAGATTATAAGATTAAAATAAAGAGTAACTAATTAGTTACTCTTTATTTTAATCTTTAAAAAGTATTCCAATATAAGAAAGGATGTAAAAATGAATTACGCAATTTTTTTATTCGTATATTTCCTGTTAACAACAGTAATTTATTTCATAGTTAGAAAAAAAGACTTTATGTTTTGGGTAAAGGTCACTTTGTTATACTTGTTAGTATTCATTTCGTATAATGATGGCTATATCCATATTCCTATAGGGATTTTAATTGGTTATTTTATCGTTCTAAAGTGGGGTAAAAATCATCGTTCAACTATGAAATTAACACTTTTTTTTGCTTTATCAGCATATTTATTTGCATGTTATGTAACACCTCCTATTAAAATTGAAAATTATACAAACACTAAAGCTATTCATGAAGAAATTTATAAGTTTAAGGATATCGAATCTGTAAAAACTTTTTCTGTAGAAGAGCCTATTCAGAAAAAATTGAGCAAAAATACTAACAAGGATCTCGATATTGAACACGTTATGTTCCTAACATACATATTAAACGACAATAATATTAAAATTTTGAATGAGCACTGGTTAATATACACTGCCTCTCATGAATTGGGAATAATTAAATCAAACAAGTCAAAAGAAGGAGTTTTAATTTATAATTATAATGGAATAGATTATTTGGGTAAGTTTACACGTGATAATGGTAATATTCACTTGAAATACGTAATAAAAGGTAAACTAAACAAATAAGAGCACCGTATTGTATCGTTACTTATGAAGCATGAACACCCTGTGATTGTTGTATGCATCTATATTTATTTGAACCTTATTTTCACTCTCACAATTTTGTCTACCAGATTCAAGAAGAAAAAGGTCAAATTATATTCAAACAATGAGCAATCATGAAGATTGCTTGCTTCTTTTTTTCATAATAGGTCGTCTTCTGTAAACACAAATCCAAGTAAATATTAATGTCATTCTGTTTTTCAATGGTCAGGTACTTCATTTCGATAATCTGTCGTTCTATGTTATCAAGGTTATTCAATGCTCTTTGCATATGCAAGACCTTCATTCCCTTTTCCTGATCGTTATCATTAAGTTTCGGAAACAAATCTATTGTAATCCCTTTTTCATTAAGTTCCTGTTTATTTAATTGTTGAATCTTTAAAGCCCTAAATAATTTGAGTTCTTTCACAACGATAGAGCGAATCTTCTTTTCATCGACGTCTGGAAAGAAAGATAATTGGCTACTCATTCATTCTCCCCCTATGGTATAATATTTCAACTAAAAACGTAAACCTTAGCCGGGAGAAATCCTGGTCTTTTTTTATGCCTGAACTTATTAATTAATTAATTCTCATCCATTTTCATTTGGTTTGGACTTACACTTGCTGAACCATCTTTATCGATCGTGTACTCTACTCCATCGTGTGGTTCTTCATAAAACTCCTCAATGCTCATTTGCGAAGGCTGAAGAGTAATGGAAACATTAGCACCAGCATGTGGATATAGTTTATTGACCTTCCCGTCCACATCGCGCTTGATATGGAACTTAAGGACAGTTTTCTTATTATCACGTTGGATGGATATGAATTCAGCTCCAATTTCCCCAGCTTCGCTTTCTTCCATATTTAGCATCGTAATAGATCCTGGCATTTTTAAAAGTTCACTAGGATGCGGTAACTCGTCCCCTTGAACATGGAACATAAGAACTTCCTTTTTATCATCCTTTTGGATTTTCTTGAATAATACGTTCAATTTAGCTTTTGTCATATTATTGGCTTCCTTTATATTCAGATTGGATTTAAAGTTTTGTTATCCTTTATTTACAGGGCGTTTCTAGCCTTAGAAAGCCTTTCAGCTGCTCTTTCCCTCTGTTCATCTGTATAGACCCGTTCCTTTTTCATGCTGACCTGTTTCTCTGTCAAAGTTCCCCTAACAGCTATCGGTCTATCACCCTCGTATTCTAGGTGGAATAACTCCGTTAAATTAGAGAGTTTTCGAATGTGTTTTGAAACAGTAGAGTAAACGGTCCACTTGCCTGTACTATTGTCAAAAACCAATGAAGTTTCTTGTTCTTCTCGGGAATAACCCATACATACAAACCTCCCTTTTTTTCTTTGGCGACGGATAATAACCGGTTGAATTTTATTAGTCATGTTTTCCCCTCGCTTTTTCAGCTTTGTAGATATCCTCCAATTCGCTCAAAGTTAATTCATACAGCTGCAGACCTTCCGGTGTTTTGAAATATCCCATATTCAGCAGTTCATTTTATAAAAATCTTTTTCAAGTTCTACTCTTTGACGTAAGACCATAGATCAATCCTTTCATAGGTTATATAAATCCTTTTTTCAATAACTCACGAGTCATGTAGTAAAAATGATGGTAAATGTAGTTACCCGTTGCCCCAGGAGCCAGGAAAACAGTTGAGAAGTTATATCTGACCTCAAATGTCTTCAAGCTTCCCAGCAGCGCTTTAGGTTCGTATTTACTCCGGTACAACCCGTTTAATATTTTTTGATAGCCTTCCAGGTCTTCCACAATCATGACGAATGGATTCTTAGAAGCCCTGATTAATTCATTTTCGAACCGGTTCCGGTCCTTAATGGATCCCACCAGTTCATCCACTCCATTTTTTCGTTCAATACCGGCGGCCAGGTAAATGTCCCTGGTGATTCCCATTTCAAGATTTTTAGGAATCATGACTGAGTAATCGGCTGTTTTCATGGTCCTTATTTTGAAAGGAACATTTTTCTTTCTAAAATAATCAAGTACATGCTGATTTTTTTGCTCCCTGGTGTCCACAATGATTTCAAGTGTGCCTAGGATCTGTTCTAATTCCTTGTCGGAATATCTATAATGTATGGCCGACATTTACTGCCTCCTAAAGTACGACATTGCACGATCAAAAATTTCTTTGGACAGATTATCCGTCACATCATTTTCAAAATTACATATTGGCTCAGTGACCTTATCCCATCCGTTATTATTCAAATCAATTAGCAATTGCATTACAGCTGCCGTTCCTGCAGCATCATTATTTAACCAATCATTTATTTTTTCGTTCATATCCTGGTCGATACCACAATAGAATTTAATAATCTTGTCCATCGTTTGCTTAACTGCATGATCTTGGTCTGAATAATTACCTTTTAGGAAAGCAACAATTCTAGCTTTATAAGCTTTTGCCAACTCCTCTAGTTCCGGATAGATATTTTCTGGGTTGTCTATGTACAATTCGTCATTATCCAGTACGAAGGTGGCTCCCATCGTTTTGAAATCATCAATTATCTGTTTTGGATGCATAAAACACCTCTTTTTATGAAAGGGTTATTTAAAGGGTTACTTTTCATTTCACTTTGTAACCCATCAAAAACCAGTGGTACCAAGGGTTTCAACGTTTTTTATCCTCTAGGGTTACTGAAGGTTACCTATTTTCGTAAAAGAGCCCTATATATATATTATTTTTTTTATTTATTTTTTCATGGGAGTGAACAGGGAAAATAAGTAACCCTAAGTAACCCAACAATAAATAACAAAAACTAGTATTCTATTAAACCCTTATATACCAACGGTTCAGAGCTTCTTTCTATTTATAGGAGTGACCTTATTTGGGTTACCTTTCTGCGTCTGATTAGTAACCCTATTAGTAACCCCTTCTTCTCCATCTGATAAAAATCCAGCACCAGCGTATTGGTTTAAGGTGATTCCATGAATGAAGTTTTTGTTTTTTGCGCCTTTTTCCTTTTTAAATCCTCGAATTTCTAACTGCCTATAGAAAACACGATTTTTCAATTCCATTTCGTTATTCTGGTAACACCACCTCGAATAATTTTCGTATAAAGCTTTGGATTCGATTTTTACATTTACTTTTATGGTGCAGTTCTCTTCTATGAATGGCCCTAAAATATCCATATCATCTCGATATGATGCAGTTGCTTCCATAACTGCTTTTGGTTCTTTTAATCCATCAGCTTGCCACTTTAAGCAGCCTTCCACGGCCCAACGAAGAATACCGGGCATTTCCTTTGCTAACTTATCCGGAAGATCGTAATCGATTTTGTCTTTTGGTATCGTCACAGTGAAAGGAATTAGCTTTATCCTTCTCCAGATACCTTCATCGGACCCCTTGATAATTGGCTTATGATTTGTCGTAAAGAAAACTTTAAACTCAGGTGTAAACTCAAAATATTCTTGTCTAAGGAAACGGGCGGACATTTTTTCTCCTCCGGTGATTTGTTTAACCAATGATTCAGAAAGCTGCTGCCCTTCCTCACTCTCTACGGCTGATACAAACCTGGCCCCATCTAATCGGGCGACATCATTATTGATTCCACTATCATTTTTCTTTTTTAAGAAAGTGTCACTGTTAGTCTGCCGACCATAATCTCCAAGTAGATCCTGGATTGTATTTATAAATGTTGATTTACCATTCCGGCCATTACCAAAAAGGAAAAACATGATTTGTTCTTTTGTTACGCCAGTAAATGAATATCCTATGGCTTTCTGCAAAAATTCTATAAGCTCATGATCCGGATCACCTTCAGGGGTTAGAAAAATACTTTCTAAAAATCCAATCCAGTTTGGACACTTCGCATCCTTCTTATATTCGATTGGAGAAATCTTAGTAAAAAGTAAATCTCTATCATGTGGACTTAATTCCCCTGTTTTCAGGTTAATGACTCCGTTATCACAATTAAAAAGAAATTTATGAGCGTCCAGGTCTTTCTTTTTGATTGAAACCATTGGCCTTACGTCCAAAATACTGTTTATTCGAATGGCTCTCTTTTCACACTTCTTCGCCCAATCATTAAGCTGTTTCGCACGATATCGATCCTCTTCCGTTTTTGACTCCTGGTAGAGTCCTCTAAGCGTTTTGGCAGCAAGGGCTTCGATATTCCTCTTGCTATCCTCCTGCCACTGTTTACCATTCCATATGAGCCATTCCAGTTCATTGCAGTACCGGATGTTGTCTCCATGGTAGTAAACAATCCGTTCTGCATTCCCAAGCTCGGTTAAGTGAAAATTAGGGATCTTATCAATGATCTCTTCAGTATCTTCAATTTCATTTGATTCATCTGAAAAGTAGAATTCATATTTCTTTTCTTCAGGAGGTTCGAAATCAGAGATCGTTGAAGGAGTAGCAAGTATGGCCGTTTCAATTGTCATTTGCCCATATGTACGACCATCCCCTGAGTGTTGCCTATCCCATTTTTCACGAAGAAGGCTTGATTCCCGGAACATCGAATCCATTTTCGATGCGTCCTTATCCGTCCAGAAGGCCAAATGATTACATAAAGCCATATCTGTGGAAGAATGATCTCCGTTTATTAAAAGTCCCTGAAATAGGTCCTTTATATTCCCACCATTCTTACTGTTGAACATTCTTTCCCACAGTTCTGTATTTGAAAGGCTGCTAAAGTCTTCCCGTTCCCTCTGTTCTGCCCTTAACTTAGGAGCTGGCTTTTCTTTTTCTTTTAGGTACTTATCAAATAGAATCTTTAATTCATCCGAACGGTCCACAATTGGTACTTCGCCCAGGCTATCCCCTGTGAAGGTGAAGTAACGACCATGACGATAAACCTCTAATCCAATCCCTGGGTTTTTCCGACCGGTACCTGGTCCCTTTAATGGGAGCTTTCCTTTTGCAATGATGTGGATGCCTTCTCCACTTGGGGAATACTCTGTATAGCTCTGGACCGTTTCAATAACATCTTCAGCTAGTTCCGTCAGGGCCCCTTCATCAACACAATGGTCAATATCTATTCCAATGAATGGATCATCTTTGGAAAACATAAATCCAATTCCGTCATATCCACCTTTTTCAAAAAATTTGATTGCCGTAATGAATGTTGACCAGCTGCGCTTATTATTGGATTGAGCCATCTCCCCGTTAATTTGATATGGAACCTTTGTTTTCTTACCTTCACGTAGTTCAGAACGCCATAGGATCCAATGAGGAGTGTTTTTAAGCTCTATAGGTATATTGTGAAATTGATGTGTCATTTGATTACTCCCTTTTGAAAAGGGAGCCTATCAAGCTCCCCCCTATTCATTGAATCTATTAATATAGTTATTAAAACGGTATATCATCATCACTGATTGTTATTGACCCGCCATTTTGATTAGGTAGATTAACTTCAGACACATCAAAGTATTTTGCTTTGGCAGCCGTGCGCTTTTGTTTTACACCGTCAACTAATTTTTCATATTCTTCATGTTTTACAGTGATTTTCAGGCTCTTATTGCTAAGTTGGTTGGCCATGTCATCAGCTGAACTGAAGGTATGATTGTTAGCAAATCCACATGCCTTAATTAATGAGTTGACGATTTTAACGGAAACCTCATGTTCAAAGGTAAACGTGTTGTAAAGAACTTTTGCACCTTGATGGTTCTGCTCAACATCACTACGAATTTCGAAATCTACTGATAGTTTAGGTTTACCAGCCTGTGTTTTGCCCGGTTCAGCATTTACAATAGTGGCTTCATATTTACCTTCAGCTACTAATTCAAATCCTGTGCTTGTGTTATCTTCATCAAATTTAAAGAATGACATTATTTATTTCCCCCTGTATTTTCATTTGTGTTTTATACTAATAATTCTTCTTGAATGCAGCCTTTACGATCATCTAAATGATTCTTGGCAAAAATACTCTGGTTACCTTCGAAAATAAATCCGCGGGTCCCGTCTGCTTTTCTAATTAATCTTGCGACAACATGCACGATTCCCATTACGTGATTTACGATTTTGTCACGAATATCCGGAATGAATTGGTTATATTGTTGCCCGTCATCATGGATAATGCTGCGTGTAGTTTCCCAAGCAGTGTAGATAACATTGGCATCTAATCCATTGAAAGTCTCAATAACCTTCAGCAAGTGGTTGTCGAATAAAGCGTAATCTTTTAATTCTGGCATTCCACTTTTCGTTTTTTCTCCCTTACTCATCAACCAAAGTTTTTGATAATGGGTAAGATTGTCCACAAAAATATTATCGTAATTAGCGATATTCGCTTTTGCATGCGCATAAAAGTCTAAAATGCTTTTATGAGGATCGTTCGAGTCGATCTTGGCGACATCCACATTTGAATAACCTTGTAATACCTGGCTTGTCCCATCAATATCGAGCACTAACGTTTTACCTGGTAGCTTCCCAGAAACTGTCGTTTTACCATCTCCCGGTTTTGAATAAATGATGATTTTTGCTTTTTTGCTTTTTGTAATTTCAGCACCGTTTGTAATTTCCAATCATTTTCTCCCCCCTTAAACTTCCACACTATAAGAAATGGATTCAGGCTTCACGATCACTCCAGGTACAATCTGACCGTTTTCATCCACAACTACCTTTTCACCACTGATTTCCACAATCTTTAAAGACTTTTTCAAGTCGGCCCATTTAACACTATTCTTAATGAATTCATCCATTTCGTTTTCAATAACGTATTGAAGAATTACATCTTCATTTGCCTTATCAGGTGTCTCCTTAGACTTACGGGTTCTCGATTTGCCATAAGGTGTGCTGATGGTTTTAGCCTTAGGATCCTCAGCCAATTGCTTAGCATGATACAAGGTGATAAGTGATTCGAAAAAACTGGTACTATTGTTTATCGATGAAAGTTCACCCTTCTCCCATTCGGCTATACGAACACGCTCCACGTTTGCCAGTTGCTTAATTTCCTTCTCCTTTGACTTAAGAGCAGTAAGTTTACGGAATGCCCAATTTAGGCTGTGAATGTCCGTAATCTCAAAATTAGTTTCCTGTGATTGGATTTCCTCAACTTCCATAAGCTCAATTTGTTGTAATGAATTCATTGGTCTTCCTCCTTCAATTTGTTATCAAGCGATTCATATATTTCTATTAAGTCATCATAGAAATGACTTCCCCCGAATGCAGGTTCATGTTTCTCAATCAGGTTATAAAGGTTCTCTAGTTTAGGATTAGCAGGACTAAAAACAGTATTTTTCTTCGTTTCGAAATACATTTATTTGTCCTCCATTTGCATTTTTGTTTAAAAATGTATAAATTATTATTAAGCGCTGTACTATTTTCAGGACTCCTGTCTGCAAACAGGGGTCTTTTATTCTGCCGTTTTAAATGAAAAGCCATATACTTCACTAAGATAGTTCTCCAGATTTTCTTTCAACACAATTCCCCCTGTGGACGGATCGATTACGATAGAATCACCTATTAAGATTTCATGACCACAAAAATCAATGCCTGCATGTTCTGGTTTTGCTACGAAGTTTGAATAACCCGTTTTATGTTCAAGATATTCAATTTGTTTTTTGGGCACTTAATCCACCTCCAATGTACTCATATTTCACACATACAACAGGTAGTTTAATTTCTGTGATAAGCTCGTCCTTTCGATTAAACAATTTGAACACTCCATCATGCTCGATAATGTCAGCCACAGCATGTCCGCCGAATTCTTTGCCGACTTCGAATTTATAAATAATTGGCTTAGTTGCTTCAGCAACTACCTCAAATGATTTGATTATTTTTTCGGCCATATTGTTCAGCTCCTTTTCATAATTCAGCCACAATCTTTTCTACAGAATGAACTTCCACAACAGAAAAGGTTTCACCTAAGAATAATGCTTGAACGTCTTCCTTTTCCTTTTCCGCCGTTTCACGACTAAGATAGCTATCCTCGTAACCGTAATCACTTTGAACACATGAATGAAATTTCGATCCTTTAGTTTTCCACGAATGACAAATGGCAATATATTCACCCCTTTTATTTTGACTTCTCACATAAGCCCGATAAATTTCCATGTAACGGTCTAACCTAGTCATTCCTAACCATTCCCAGGATTTAATTTTCAACTTTTCCACTTCCTTATTTGGCATTCAACAGTTTAAGTGTTTCTTGTTTAAGGCCACCCTTGTTAATACTTGTTGGCATTCCATCCGATAAGTTAATTCTTTTCATTGAGCATCCTCCGATTCAATATGTGATCGTGTTACCTTTATTTAGAGAAAATTTGACGAAAATACTTATCTAAAAACGCAGCCATTTTGTTTGCCTGGAAAACCCAAGTTTGTCCTTTGGATTTAGGATAAAAAACAAACCCTCCATTTTCTGAATCCAATATCTTTCTAAATCTACTTGGAAAAAGAATATTTTCTTTAATCCAATCAAATTTTTTATTAGTTTGTCGTTCCAGATCTTTCATGTTCCAGTAAACTCCACTCAGTTGCTGCTCCTTTAATTTTTGTAACTCCACTTTAGAAATGAGGACTTGATCAGCTGGTATTGGAATTTGTAAACTAACATTTAATTGTTGCATCTACTCCTCCCCCTTTAAATACATAAAATCTTCTGAATATGTTTAATATGTTCCTGCGCCTTTGGGCCATCTTTCCGACCATTAATAATGTCAGATAAGTAAGCATTTGAGATACCTAAAATTTCTGCTAACTCTTTCTGTCTCATTTTTTTCTTATACAGTTCTGAACGAACTCGGATACTTAAATCTTCTGGCATGTAACTCACTCCTTTCATACATGGGTTTTTATACACTTAGAGGCATTTATACTGACTAAAAAGTTAGCTGAATCCAAATTCGAATAAAGGATAAATCTGGCATTTAATTCACCTCTCTTTCTATACAATTAGATTAAAAGCTAATTTATCAGCTAAAAACGTTGACCAAAAATGACTTTTTTGCTATTATGAACCCATAGCTAAATAAGACATAATAAGCCTGTTAATATGCATTTTGTCCGTTCCCCAACGAAAAATGTATTTACAGAGGTCATATTTTTTATTGTCTTTTTTCGCTGATAAAATAGCTTATGAACAAAGTATAATGACTAAAAAGTCAGTTGTCAATAAAGTAATGACTAAAAAGTTATTGTATCCTTTCATTGGCTTTCGAAAGGTTGATATAAATGAGTTTGGTCAAGAAAATTAAAACACTTTGTGATGAGAAAAAAGTAACTTTTGCCGAAGTGGAAAGAAAAATAGGTATATCAAATGGACAAATTAGACGATGGGATAACGTATCGCCGAAAAGTGAAACTTTAAATAAAGTAGCAGATTATTTTGATGTATCTACCGACTACCTTCTTGATCGTACTGATAAGAAAAGATTTGATGATTTAACTGAAAACGAGGAAAAAGATATTCAAAAGGAACTACAAGAATTAATAAATGGTTTAAATAACAAAGGAGCTTATGCTGGATTTGATGGGCAAACATTAGATGAATTAGATGATGAAGACAGAGAATTATTAATAGCATCTCTAGAGAATTCTTTAAGGCTTGCTAAACGAATTATTAAACAAAAATCTGCATCTAGAAAAGACAGGTAATAATTTACGTAAGGAGTTTTCGATGAAAATAAAAGCAAAAGTTAAAAGATTAATTCTCGAATTCGGTGAGAATGATCCCTTTAAGCTAGCTAAAGCTTTAGGTGTGCATGTTGAATTTGAAAACTTAGGAAAGATTTATGGGTACTACATTAATCTTAATGAAGTACCCATAATTAAAATTAATGAAAACATATCTCATGCTAAACAATTTTTCACCTGTTGTCATGAACTCTCACATTATGTATTGCACCCCAATGTTAATACTCCTTTTTTAACTAACTATACCCTTTTTTGCACGGATACTATTGAAAGAGAAGCTCACTCCTTCGCATTAGAATTACTTTACTCTAATAAAAAAATATTATCAGAAGATGATTTATTAAATTTTGGAATTCCTGAACAAATTGCCTATTCAAGGCAATTTATCAGTTCAATTAACTGACTATTTTGTAATAAAAAGTGAATAAATTATCGAAAGGATTTGATTAAACGTGGCAAGCTTCACAAAGCGAGGGAGTACATGGCAGTATACGGTTAGTAGAATGGTTAACGGTAAACCCAAGCCTATTCGCAAGAGTGGATTTCGGACAAAAAAGGAAGCACAAGTTGCAGCTGCTGAAGTTGAGGCAAAATTAAATAGAGGTATTTTGCCACACTTAACACCTGTACCAATTGATCAGTATTTCGAGAAATGGGTGAAATTATATAAATCTAATTTGAGCACCACGACACAGGTACACTATAAATACACCTTAAAAACAATAATAGATCATTTTGGTAGCACACCACTACAAGACATAAATCGTCATTCATATCAATTGTTTTTAAATGAATACGGAGCTACTAGAGCAAGGGAGACTGTAGAGAAGTTAAACTCACATATCAAAGCGTGTGTCCGGGATGCATTTGAAGAAGGAATCATCCAAATGGACTTTACTAGAAAAGCTAACCTTACATGGACTACTCCATCAAAAAAATCAAATGAGAAACACTTGAGCTATAAAGAGAGTCAAGTTTTAATAAATGAATTATACAAAAGATTGGATAATGGATTAGGTTATTATTTATTACTACTTGGACTAACATCAGGAATGCGTTTTGGGGAAATGGTTGGATTAACAAGAAAAGATTTTGATTTTGATAACAATTTAATTAATATTAATAAGACTTGGGGCTATATGAAGCGAACTTTTGAAGGTTTTGGACCAACAAAAAATGAACAGTCTAATCGTATAATTAGAATGGATAAGCCTACAATGAGAATATTTGAAAAGCTGTTCCTGCTCATGCCAACTAACTTACATCAATTAGTTTTTTTCAGTCCAACGTCCAAATATAAAGTAATTAGTAACTCAAATGCTAATAAGCTACTTAATAAAGTTTTAACAGATTTAAACATAGAGCCAATAACTGTGCATGGATTAAGACATACTCACGCCAGCGTTCTATTGTATAAAAAAGTATCTATTTACTATGTAAGTGAACGCCTAGGACATAAAGATATCGAGACCACATTAAAAGATTATACTCATGTCATAAAGGAATTACGTGAAGAAGATGAAAGAGAAACAATTCATACTTTTGAAGAGATGGTTGTGTAAAAAATGTGTAAAACGAATATAAAACATATCCTTTTCTATCGAATTCTAGATAAAATAAAAAATACCCCTGAATGTTGATATATCAACGTTTCAAGGGCACTTTTTAATTACTTGTCGTGTTCTGAAAACACTTAATGATACCGGTGGCCGGGGTCGAACCGGCACTCCAGAGGAACACGATTTTGAGTCGTGCGCGTCTGCCAATTCCGCCACACCGGCATGTATGTTGGAGGCGGCAACCGGAATCGAACCGGTGGTAAAGGTTTTGCAGACCTCTGCCTTACCGCTTGGCTATGCCGCCAACGTTTTTGGAGCGAAAGACGGGATTCGAACCCGCGACCCCAACCTTGGCAAGGTTGTATTCTACCACTGAACTACTTTCGCATATGGCTGGGCTAGAAGGGATCGAACCTTCGCATGACGGAATCAAAATCCGTTGCCTTACCGCTTGGCTATAGCCCATTAACGTTGTATTCATTATACCATGATTTGTTAAAAAATGGGGCGACTGATGGGAATCGAACCCACGAATGCCTGAACCACAATCAGGTGCGTTAACCACTTCGCCACAACCGCCATTATAAGATTTAAATTGGCAGGGGTAGTAGGACTCGAACCCACACTGGAGGTTTTGGAGACCTCTGTTCTACCTTTAAACTATACCCCTGTAAGATGGTGGAGGGGGGCAGATTCGAACTGCCGAACCCTAAGGAGCGGATTTACAGTCCGCCGCGTTTAGCCACTTCGCTACCCCTCCGCATATGGATGAAACATGGTGCCGGCAAGAGGACTTGAACCCCCAACCTACTGATTACAAGTCAGTTGCTCTACCAGTTGAGCTACACCGGCACTACTATGGTGGCTCAGGACGGAATCGAACCGCCGACACAAGGATTTTCAGTCCTTTGCTCTACCGACTGAGCTACTGAGCCAAGCAATAAAAATGGCGGTCCCGACGGGAATCGAACCCGCGATCTCCTGCGTGACAGGCAGGCATGTTAACCGCTACACCACGGGACCATAGATTGCGGGGACAGGATTTGAACCTGCGACCTTCGGGTTATGAGCCCGACGAGCTACCGGACTGCTCCACCCCGCGACGTTAATAATGTTGCTATTATGCATCAGGTTTTCGTGTTGAGTGTTTCAATGGGATGAATAATCAATCCATTATGTAGAAACAACCTGATTTTATTGAAAATGGTGGAGGATGACGGGATCGAACCGCCGACCCTCTGCTTGTAAGGCAGATGCTCTCCCAGCTGAGCTAATCCTCCAATATGTTGTCTAAATGGTGACCCGTACGGGATTCGAACCCGTGTTACCGCCGTGAAAGGGCGGTGTCTTAACCGCTTGACCAACGGGCCAGTTGTAAAATGGCGGAGAGCAAGGGATTTGAACCCTTGAGACAGGGTTACCCGTCTACACGATTTCCAATCGTGCTCCTTCGGCCACTCGGACAGCTCTCCAATAATGGCTCCGCAGGTAGGACTCGAACCTACGACCGTTCGGTTAACAGCCGAATGCTCTACCACTGAGCTACTGCGGA